>JAOZVT010000379.1 GCA_025869455.1 Prosthecobacter sp. | reverse complement strand
CCATGCCGCCGATGCCAGGATCTCCTGTGATAGATAAAGGTCTGACGGCTTTTTCCACCCGGGATCAGCGTGATCTACCGCGGCTACTGGATGGAGATGGTTTGGAGGGGGCGACGGTGGATGCGGGCGCTGTGGAATATGATGCTGACGTGGATTCAGGCCCGGGGACGCTCGCTTTCCAATCACCTCTTTTTTCCGTTCAAGAGGATGCGGGCATTGGCTATGTGCCGATAGCGCGGACAGGTGGTAGTTTCGGCACGGTAACTGTGCAGGTAGATAGTGCTCTCGGTACGGCGACAGCAGAGGACTTTGAAGCGGTGACTTCCTATATTTTGACCTTTGATCATGGAGAGACGGTGAAGTATGTGCCTGTGACTCTCTTTGCTGATCCTGCATTGAAGGAAACCAATGAAACTTTCAGCCTAACCTTGAGTGATCCCACCAATGGAGCGGTGCTGGGGACGCCGAATCCTGGGGTGGTACGCATCATTGATAGCTATGATAAGAAAAAGCCGACGCTGAAGCTGCTAACTCCGCGCAACAAAGCTGTGCTACTGGAGGATGAGGGACCTGTGGTGGCCGTGACTGGGATGGCGCTGGACAATCAGGGCATTGAAACGGTGCTTCTGTCGGTGGATGGTGCTACATTCATTTCGATCCCGCTGTCTCAATCTGAGGATGGAACGGGAGTGGATTTTGATTATCCATTGACGGTTTCACCTGGACTTCACAGCCTGATATTAAGGGCGGTGGATACGCGAGGGCAAAATAGCAAAGACCTTAAAGTGAGCTTTACATACCGTGTTACTCGACCGCTGGAAGTGATCGTTTCTGGCCCCGAAGGAAGCGGCACTGTCAGCAAAGGGTTTGAAGGTGTAACGGACCGTGATCTGGGGTCTATATACAATATTACAGCGACTCCGAAGTCAGGTTACATCTTCGCTGGGTGGACGGTGACCGGAGCTACTGGGACTGGTATTTTCAATCTACAAAATCTGAAGCAGACTTTTTACATGAGGGAGGGGCTAGTGCTCACGGCCACCTTTGTTATGAATCCTTTTACTCCTGAACTGGTGGGTACATTCAGTGGGTTAGCCGTGCCCAATACAGGAGAGGGTTCAGTTCCTGGCATTGATACGGTAGGTTTATTCAATCTCGTCCTCAGCACCAAAGGGAGTTTTTCGGCTTCGTTCATCATTGACGGGGTGCCCACGCGCGTTTCAGGTGTCAT
>JAOZVT010000378.1 GCA_025869455.1 Prosthecobacter sp. | reverse complement strand
GTTAAATGACGAAAGAGAAGAAAAGAATTGACTTTTGGGTTATCCACAAAGTGTGCGGAGTCATACGGATAGCGAGGATGCTCCATATTAGCAGGGAAAAGGAGAAAAAACAGTCTTGACTTTGAGATATTTCTCAAAGAGTTATCCCTGCAGAAACTGCTCAAACTCACCCAGCCAGCGTCTGGCGATAAGCTGAGCCGTAGCAGGCGACTCCCTGATCAAACGTTTGGCCGTATCAGCAACTGCGGGCAGAAGGGCGTTATCGCGTGTCAGATCGGCCAGTTTGAAAGCACGATAACCGGTTTGCCGTGTGCCCAGAACCTCACCGGCACCACGCAACTGCAAATCTTTTTCAGCGATGACAAAACCGTCCGTGGTGGCGCGCATGACTTTGAGGCGTTCAGAGCCTTGGGCTGACAGGGGTGTTTGATATAAAAGCAGGCAGTGAGATTGTTGATTACCCCGACCCACGCGTCCGCGCAATTGATGCAATTGCGACAGGCCAAGCCGTTCTGCGTTTTCGATAATCATCAGACTGGCATTGGGTACATCGACGCCAACCTCAATGACGGTGGTTGCAACCAGCAGATCCAGCTCGCCTTCCTTGAAAGCCGCCATGGTGGCTTCTTTTTCAAGCGCTTTCATGCGTCCATGGACCAGGCCCACGCGGGCATTGGGCAGTTGTTGTTGCAGGCTTTCGGCGGTGATGGTTGCTGCGGTGCATTGCATACTTTCCGATTCTTCTATCAGCGTGCAAACCCAGTATGCTTGCTTGCCTTCGAGGATGGCTGCCTCCAGCCGTTGAATGATCGGTTCGCGCTTGTCCTGATGGATTACAGCAGTATTAATGGGGATACGTCCGGGCGGTAATTCATCAATGATGGAAATATCCAGATGTGCCCATTGTGTCATGGCCAGTGTTCTGGGAATGGGGGTGGCGGTCATCAGCAGTTGATGCGGAACACGTTGATCTTGCTGGCCTTTTTGCTGCAGCATTAATCGCTGTTCCACGCCAAAACGATGTTGTTCATCGATGATAATCAGGCCCAGATTGTGAAATTCAACGCCTTCCTGGAACAGGGCGTGGGTGCCGATGAGTAATTGGCATTCATTGGCGGCCAGTTTCGCCAGGGTTTCCCGTCGGTCTGTTATTTTCATCTTGCCACTCAGGCGACAACAGTGAATGCCAAGCGGGCTTAACCAGCGTTGCAAATTGAGGCTGTGTTGTTCGCTGAGTAAATCGGTAGGTACCATAAAGGCAACCTGATAACCCTGAGCGATG
>JAOZVT010000377.1 GCA_025869455.1 Prosthecobacter sp. | reverse complement strand
AAACAGCGGCGACAGCCCATCAGAATGACTGAGATTCATCGTTATGCTTGCAGGTACACGCTGCCCGTCTCAGAGGTAGATCGTTCCCCATGCTGCACATTGTCCTCTATCAACCCGAAATTCCTCACAACACGGGAGCCGTGGGCAGATTGTGTTTGGCCACTGGAGCTAGGTTGCACTTGATCAAACCGCTCGGGTTTAGCCTGGAAGACAAGTATCTCAAACGCAGCGGACTGGATTACTGGCCGGAAGTGGATGTGCATGTGTGGGAATCCTGGGAAGACATGCATGCCCAGGCAGAGGCCGCAGCGCAGTTTTTTTATGTGGAGGTGCAAGGTACCCGCCCGCATTGGGAGGCGGATTTCACTCCTGCAGAGGATATGTACCTCGTCTTTGGACCAGAAACGCGCGGCATTCCTCCTGAGCTGATGCAAACCCAGCCTGAGCGGGTTCTGCGCATCCCAATGCTAGGGACACGCAGTTTAAATTTGGCCACAGCCGTGGCGATCACGCTCTATGAGGCGGTGAGGCAACGCGGCGGGGTGTGAGCCTAAGCTATCTCGCGGGTTTATTAGTGTGTCTGCCCTGATGACGGAGTTTTGACGAGCTAAAGCTCTGGAGTACTTTGCTCAGACTGATTTCAGCTTACCCATTCACTCATTTCATAGAGCTTAGGATTCCGAATGGGCTGCCGGGCACCTTTGATCATTTTTTTGACCTGTGAAAAGAGCGCGTCGCCCTCGCCTCCCTCGCCTATATCACCAAACTCAGCCTCCAGCTTTTCTGGATCCTCGCCTGATTCCAGCCTTTTGACCATTTCACGAAGTTCTGGAGGAGTCTTATCTCCCATCAGGTCCGTCATCTTACGCATGAGGCTGCCGAGTTGACGGGGATCAGGATTTTCATCATCCAATGCGCCCAGTTCCCCCTCCATGCTGTTCATCAGGGCTTCCATTTGGGAGTCATCGAGTCCAGCAAAGGGGTCATTTTCGGTCTCCTCCTTCGCTTTTCCAATGATCGCGAAGCGGGATATCTGTTTCTGAAGCTGGAATTCAGGATTGTCAGGACAGGCCGGAACTTTGTCTCGATAGGCCAAAGTACGGGCGAGGAACTGATAAACCGTGTTGTTTTGCGGGCAGTAGAACTCGTAAATAGGCATGGTGATGGAAGATCAGGAGGCGTTTAAAAATTAATGAACATGAAACTGTAAGCGTGCAACGTCTGCATTGCTGAATATAGATGCCAGGA
The DNA here is from genome assembly GCA_025869455.1 of Prosthecobacter sp. Classification (GTDB taxonomy): domain Bacteria; phylum Verrucomicrobiota; class Verrucomicrobiia; order Verrucomicrobiales; family Verrucomicrobiaceae; genus Prosthecobacter. The sequence continues at coordinate 34 of JAOZVT010000377.1, read as the reverse complement.
CGAGCTTGTGAAATTTTTCACAAATTCGGGTTGC
>JAOZVT010000376.1 GCA_025869455.1 Prosthecobacter sp. | reverse complement strand
TAGACTTCTTTGATGCCATAGGCGCAAAGCATCTGCATGCAGCTCGTGCAGGGTTTCGTCGTACAGGCGACTAACTTCACATTGCCGCGAGTAAACAGGCTGCACAGGTTCACCTCTGCGTGCAGCATGTACTTGCGGCGGTCATCCCGGTCGATCCAGAATTCTGGATCAGCATCGTATCCTGGAGCGAGTCCGTTGTAGGCCGTACCAATGACTCGATTGTCAAAATCAATCGCGACGGCCCCGACCTTCCTAAATGGATCTTCAGAGCGAAGGCTGGCCACATGAGCCAGGGCCATTGCGTACTCGGGAATGGTGAGTCGGGTTTTAGAGGTCGGCATAGTGAGAAGACTGAGCCGACAGGGGGAAAATCGTCAACGAAGAAGGCATGAATTGAAACAAATGTGACAAGTGTTCAAATGAGTGCTTGATTAAGTGTTCAAGAGAACTACTCATGCAGAGTGCCCTGCCATTATGAACCAACATCGCCACACAAAATTCTCTCGTCTGTTCAGCCATCTCAAGCATGTCATTCATGCTGATCAAGGGGGGCTTGTGCGTCGTCGTGACTTGCTTTCAAGCCGTCAAGGTGATGTCCAGCTAGAACTGGACTTTGGAGACGCTAGAGGTGTTTTTACCCGTCAAAGATGGTTAGATACGACCTCATTGGAGGACCAGGAAGGTCTCAAATCAGCTTGAGGATCAAGGTGTCTAAGTATTTAAGGAGACCATAAACACGTTTAGAACCGACAATAAGCGGTAAAAAAGTGACTTTTATGAAGGTATCTTCACAGGGAAGCTCGTTTTTAGGATAGACAAGCGGCATCACAGTTGCTTTTATGGAGTTATTACGAACCGGATTTTAGTCCCCAACTCCGCTTTTTTACCTTTTAAGTATGATATCACGCCTCCTTGAACCTCGTCGCTCTTCGTTGATCGCCATTGCATTAGGTGCTATGCAGTTGATTGGATCTTCATCTGTTTGGGCTCAGTATGGAGCTGCACCATCTCAGACGGGATTGTTTTTTGATGACCTTCGTGATCGTCAAAAGGCTGAACAGGCTGCCACGAAATCTGGCACACGAGATGGAGATGTGACTTACGACTACGAAAGTGGTGTTTATCGCAGCAATGAAGACAGCGAAATGGGGCAGCGCTCCACGGATTATCAATCGGCTCGCGAAGTCGCTCGTCCTGCTGTTCGCAGTGGCAGTGCCGCGTATTCGGCACGTACGGTCGGTGATTACACCAACTATGCGGGACAATACGCTTCTCCGACAGGCTTTTTCGCGCCGACCTACATTTCCGATCCGTTCCTGAATGGTCGTCGTAACGTGAAATTGGGGCCTATCAACGTAGGTTTTGGCCTCTATCAGGGGTTTGAGTATAACGATAACATCAATCGCTCTGGAACTGACCCCATTTCAGATGTGATCAGCACTTCTCTTTTAAATATTGATGCGAATTACCAGATTACCCAAAACAACCGCCTCTCTATTTCCACAGCGGTTGGGTTTGACCATTACTTTGAGCATCCTGAATTGGCACCCTATGGAAGTGGTGACTTTGTTCTGAACGTGCTTCCTGGCAGTACGATCGCTTTTGATATCAAGGCGGGTCCTGTCTTCATCACTGTTTACAATCGCACGTCAGTTCGTCCTGCGGCTCGCAATGACTTCGCGCTGACCCAAAATCAAGTTTTTGGTGTGATGCAGAATGACACCGGGGTTGCTGCCAACTGGCGCATCAATTCAGCATGGTCATTGGCCATGAACTATATGCACTCATTTGCGGATCCTCTTCAGGAAGCGGATAGTGCATCAACTGCTCCTGTGGACGACTCCCAGAATTTTGGTCGCACAACGGATTCCATCAGTGGTTCTTTGAGTTTCAGCCCAAATGGCACTTGGACAGCCGGGCTTGAAGGCGGAGTTACAAGCCTGCTCTACAATGGTGGCTTTAATAATGACGCATCGCTGACCAACGTTGGTTCATTCTTTGTTCTGCCAATTGGCAAAACCACTTACATTCGTCTCGCGGCTGGTTATCAAAATTTCGAATTTGATGAAGTTCGCCGAGTCGCTGGTGGTGGCTTTCCTGTGACGGCTAACTTGGCTCCCAAAACGAACGAAGACAATTCTGATCTCGGTGATTTCTACTATGGAGTGACAATCAGCAATCAGTTGAACTCCCGCATCAGTCATTCGTTGTCTTTTGGTCGTGAATCTTCGCTCAACGTAACTTCCAACTTCATCACTTCGAACTATATCAACTATGGTCTCTCCGTGATTGCCTGGAAAGGCAGCCGTATTTCTATGAGTGGTTATTTTGAAGATGCTGAAGCCTCTGGTGGTGCCTATGCCCAGGATTTGACTCAGTATGGCATGGATTTGCATGTGGCACACCGTTTGTCCTCGAAGGTGACTCTTGGGACAGGCTACCACTTTGGCCGCACAGACACAGATGCTGTTGGGCGTAGCGCGACTCGTGGGAACTTTGACCAGCATGCTTTGAATCTGGATATTAGTTATGCTCTTTCTCCCAAGTGCAACCTGTCGCTGGGGTATCGGTTTTACATGACCGATGTCACCTCAGGATCCGGCAACTTTGATAATCAAGACTTTGAGCAGAACCGGATCATTGTGGGTCTTAACTACAACTTTTGATCGATTCGCAGTGCTACTGCGTTCTGTGTAGCTTCTGATCTCAATTCTACTGACCTCCATGTCTGCTTTCCGTACCAGCACTTTTTTGTTGTTCATTTCCGCCACTCTTACCTTGGCTCAAGATCCTGGGTATCGTGACATGGATGCCCGTAGGGAACAGGCTCCCGCTTCTGCGGCTGTTCCAACGGGCAACATCGCCCGCTCGGCAGCCATGCTTAATTCCATGAATGATCTGGATGATAGCCAGGTCATTCAGTCGGGAGATCGCATCAGTATGCGTGTGGTCGAAGATAGGCGTGAGCCACAGCAGATGCTCGTCGGTGCTACTGGTGAAGTCTATGCCCCTCACATTGGTTTGGTCAAAGCGGAAGGTCGGACTTGCCGTCAACTGGCCTATGAGGTGAAGCGTCGCTTGGAACAGAACTATTACAATACGGCGACCGTGGTGGTCGCCATTGACCTTCAGCGCCAGGATGACCCCAATGCACGTATTCGTTACGGCAGTTCGGAAATCGACTTCTTCACGGTTTACGGTCAAGTGCTTCGCCAAGGCAAGTATGAGTTGCCTCAAGATGAAGACATCACCATCAGCCAAGCGATTCTTCGTGCCGGCGGTTTTGCCCAGTTTGCTAACCCTCAGAAGGTCAAGTTGGTGCGCAAAACACCTCAAGGAAACAAAACGATCGTGATCAATCTTGATAGCATCATGCGTCAGGGAAATCTTGATTACGATGTCTATATCCGAAGCAATGACGTGCTCATTGTGGACGAAAAGAAGATCAACTTCTGATCCTAGCTTGTCTGGACGGGAGGGAGCGTTTTTTTTACCTGTGCGCTTGTTGAATTTTCCTGTGCAGAGGCCGCTTTAAGGTGGCATCATGGAAATCGCTTTGATTGACGTTGTGTCCCATCCCTCTTTTTTGTCGTGAATAATCCACCCATCAATCCTCTGGAGCCCAACCTTGTTCTTCCAGGGCAGAATCAATCGAACAACCTGACTCGAATTCATGAAACTTCGGCCAAGTTTCAGCGCTATCGGATCTTGCTCGCTCGACGTTGGTGGTTCTTGCTTTTGACCGCTAGCATCGGCATTTGTGTACAGGCTTTGCTTTTGATGAGCAAGCCTGTGAACTACACTTCACTGGCGAAGTTGGTCGCTGGTGGTCGCATGGTTGCCCAAGGAGATCTGAACTGGCAAGAGACGATGCAGGACTTTTATGGGACGATTATTGAGACCCTGGAAAGCGCAGATCTCAAGAAAAGGGCTCTGACACGTGTTCAGGCGTTGCATCCTGACATGAAGGATTCAGAAGTGGAAATCAAAGTCACTCAGACACGAGGTTCGGCTATTTTTAACGTCTTCGCCATAGGTGCAGAGCAAAAGTACACCCAGATATTTTTAGAATCCCTCTTGGATGAATTTGTTGCTTTTAGGCAGCAGATCCGCGAGCAGGGCCTGGAGCGTGCGTTAAACACATTCACGGAAACCGTGGTGAAAAAGAGCAAGGAGCTCGAAGAGCGTGGAGAGAAGTTGGAGGCATTTCGTAAAGCCAATAACATTGTTACTTTGACGAATGGAAACAATGAAGCCGCTGCTTTTTTGATCAATCTCAAGGTCAAAAAGAAGAACTTAGAAACAGAACTCAATGATATCACGCTGGCTCTGCAGGATGTGGATCAGGCTATGATTAATCGCGAACGTGTTTTGTCGGCTCCTGCTGGTGGGGCCGCTTCTGCTACAACGGTTGATGCTTCAGCTCCTAAAGTGGACGCTTCCCAAAGTAGTATGGGGCTTACCTCAGTGGAGCGTGATTATTTGGAAACCCGCAAGAATATTCTGCGCTTGGAGAATGAAAGGCTTAAATTACTCAAAGCTTTCAAAGCTCAGCACCCCATGGTGGTGCAAATAGACGAAGAGATTGAATCTGAAAAGGCCTTGCTGGGTAATTTTCAGGAGGAAATTGTCAAGGAAATGCGGGGACAACAAGCTGACCTAGAGCGGCGCGTGCGTGGGTATGAACAACAGATCGTGGTTCAAGAAAAAGAAGCCATTGAATTAGGGTCTAAATTAGCTCAACACGAACGTCTTGAAGAGGAATTTAAGGCCACGAAATTGGCTCATGATCGTATGTTCGAACGTGTGCAGGAGTTCCAGCAGTTGCAAAACGTCCAGACAGACTATGTAGCGATTCAAGAGCATGCTTCAATTGCGGTGACGGCTGAGCCAAAGTGGATCACCCCCCTGTTGATTGGATTGATTTTAGGGTTGATTGCCGGTGGCTTGATCCTTTTGATTTTTGATCATTTGGATGATCGAATGAATTCCATCAGTGAGTTTCAAACACTATTCCCTTCGGAGGCTGTTCTGGGACAGGTGCCTGACCAACGTCAACGTGGTGATGTTCAATTACTGCGCCCCAATGATGATAGACACCTCTATTCAGAGGCTTTCCGGAATATTCGTTCTTCCATCCTCTTCAAAAATTGGCAAGGTAAGGCACCCAAGACTATTATGGTTACAAGTGCCGTGCCGAATGAAGGCAAGACTACTGTGACTGCCAATCTGGCGGTGACTTTAGCTCTGGGCGGTGCGCGAGTTTTGTTGGCAGACTGTGACCTTCGTCGAGGTGGTGTTAGTGAACTCTTTAAGCTTCCCGTTAGCCCTGGCCTGAGTGAAGTCCTCCGTGGTAGTCTGCATTGGCGGGATGCAGTACAGGAGACCAAGACACGTAATTTACACCTGCTGGCTCGTGGTGCAGTTTTTGATCAAACCTCAGAAATGCTGCTTTCCAAAAAAGCAGAGGAGGTACTTCACGAAATGGCAGCGGAGTATGACTACGTGGTCTTCGACAGTGCCCCTGTTTTGGTTGCGGACGATACAGGCAGCTTTGCTCCCAAGTTGGATGCCGTTCTCTTTGTCGTGCGTATGTCTTCGACGATGGCGCGTTTGAGCGGTAAAGCATTGGATCTGCTGTATGAGCGTCAGGTGAATGTGGGAGGGGTCATTCTTAATCGTGCGTCCACCAATTTGAAAGAGTACACGTACTATAACTACGCCAGCTACTATTACAATACTCCGGCCAACAAGAAGGAAGAGTCTTCTTCAGCATCTTAACTTCAGTGTCTCGGCCTTCTTTGTTAGAGTGGCGGCTCTTCGTCATCCGCCCATTTCCTGCTTCTACATGGCAGCCCAGATATATCTTTCCGCTCTTTGTCCTAAGTGCCGAGAACATCTGGTGACGTCCAAGGACGTAGCCTGTTTCAGCTAGCGCACGGGCAGCGGCAACTAACTCATCGGGATTCATAATCTTAATAACATATGATGTTGAGTGGTTTAACAATGCTATGTCAGCGACAGTCGCACGGATGAAACACTACGCCCACGACACATAAACAACGGTCTGGCTGCCCTCACGCCCAACGCTGCACCCAACATAGGTACTGTTTGGCAAATACTGAATACGATCAATCCGTTCCTTCAGACGGTCGCGCTGCCACCAGGAGGTGGATGATCCGAGTTCGCAATGCGGAGGAAGCTCAAGGCCGACTTGGAAGATCGCGTTCTGCAAGAAGCTTTCACGGCAGGACTCCGGCAACTCAAACTTGGCGGCTACATGGGATGCCGTAGAAGGGGATCGATGGCAAAGGCCTAACAAGCGGGCTTCAGGCGGAAAAACAATGGACGTGTGCTGGGTCACAAGGCGGACATGATCTGCCGTGAGCTGATCCCCAACGAACTCATGCAGAGGCGCGCGAGGAACAAAAAAGCAGGCTAGGCCTGCGATGAAGATCAGCCCTACACCTATTAGCAAGGCGATGCCCGTCACCGTTCCTTCCAGCGGGGCTCCGGGGCCGGAGTTATGAGGTTGCGACATGGCCATCAAACATAGCACCACTCCACCTAGGAAAGTGGGGGCAATGAAAAAGAGCCAGCAGCCGTATTGGGTCCAACGCACAACGATGTTTGGTTTTGATCCAAATCAAAGCCGCAGGCAATCTATTTATCATCGAGACTTCGATAGATAGACGAGGTCGTCCCAGCGGTTAGCAAAACTAACCAGTGAGTCCCGCTCTGCGATCTGCGTTTAATGCGCTCCATTCCAAATCACCATGCCCATCACCCATTCTGAAATGCTGCAACTGAAACGCTGGAACACACCGACCATCTACAATGGCTGGGAACAAATCACGCAGGCGGATATCGCTGCGGAGGCTTTCAATCTGGAGGAGACGCGGGACTTCATGCCGCAGATGGGGCCGATGGTGGGGGTGGCGGTGACAGTGGTGATCCAGCCTTCGGACAAGAGTCATCGCGAGGCAAACCCGAGTGCCTGGGCAGAGTATCGTCGTTATGTGGCCAGTGTGCCGGGGCCGAAGATCGTGATCGTGCAGGATCTGGATAAGCCGCGCGTCATCGGCTCCTTTTGGGGAGAGGTGAATAGCAATGCGCACCGTGCTCTCGGCTGCGTGGGCAGCATTGTGGATGGCGCCATCCGAGATGTGGATGAGATGACCAATGCGGGTTTCAAGGCCTTGGCCCGCCGTTTCTGCGTGGGGCATGCGCATGTGCATCCCATCCGCTGGGGCTGTGAGGTGGAAGTGTTTGGGCGGAAGATTCAGCCGGGGCAGTTGATCCATGCGGATAAGCACGGCTTCATGGCCATTCCCTTTGGCGAGGAGGAGGGCCTGCTAGAGGCCTCCCGATTCATGGATGCCAACGAATGTGAAACCGTGATCCCCGCTGCACGTGGCAGCGTGGGACTACCGATGGAGCAGGTTATCGAAAATCTAAGTGCCGCAGGCAAGCAGTTCGGCGAAAACGTGCAGAAGAAATTCCGTCGGGAAGGGGAGTGGTGAGCTGATCCGCGCTTAAAGGGGGCTGCTTGCGAGTCGGTTGGTGTGAGCCCCACTTGGTCTTTTACTTCGCGGCTGCGCAGCCCAGAGAGGAGTGGGAACGCCGTTTATTCATTGGCATTGAAAGCCAAACGACCCCAACCATCTCCTTCATTCCTTCAACAAAACCTTTCGGTTGTTGAAGATCAATCCAGGGATGAGCGTTGCCATTCACATGTTTCCCTACATCGCACTCGCCGAAGACAAGCCGTGGCAGCCTGGACCCTATGAAGGGGTGGAATTAAAGATTCTGCACAAGAATGAGCAGACTGGCGGTGTGGTCGTGTTGCGGAAATTTCACGCGGGCATGACCATTCCTGCACACACGCATCCCGCTGCCAATGAATGGGCCTGGATACTCTCAGGTGAGTGGCAGGAAAGTGACGTGACATACACGCCCGGCACCCTCTTCTTTGCGCCCAAAGGTAGCTTGCACGGTCCGCATGTGGCTAAGACGGAAGTCATCAGCCTAACCACCTTTGATGGTCCACTGACGGTGGCCTGATGAGTGCCTTTTTTGACTCCTTCCATGTTTAAACACCACTTCATGATCTTGGCCGGCCTGTGGGTCGGAGTGATGGCCACTCGGGCTGAAGAAGCAAAGCCTTCCAAATTCCCCAATGGCGAGCTCTCATCGCGCTCGTTTGTGGATCAGTCGGTCTTGGTCAGCAAGTTCACGACCGAGCAATACGCGCACCAGTCCTCCATGTGCATCGTGAAGGGCATAGGGTATGTCGTTTATCAATGCAATGAAACCACCCCCGAGGAGAATAAAGCGGGGCAGGTGGCACGCATGGCCATCTTTAATATTCTGAACCCCACCGCCACGGCTACCTGGGTGGACGTGGCTCAGGTGGGAGATGCCTCCCCGGACTTCACCGTGGGCGGCACCTTTGTCTCTGCACCCATGGTGTATCATCTGGATGATCAAACGCTGCGTGTCTTTTACACTGGTCGCGTGAATGGGGATAACGTGCCAGCTTACCGTGTCTTTTATAAGGACTACGACATCCCCTCTGGCAAGCTCTCGGAAGTGAAAGCGGCGCGTTGCACCATCGCTAAAGATTCGACGCAGGTCATGGACCTAGCCGTGCCTGCGGTGCAGAGCCAGTTGGACTTTTTGTTCGGCGCGGGCTTTGGGGATCAGTTCACCAAAGGCATCAGCACCGCCTGTGATTTTGTGGAGTTTGATGGCCAACTTTACAGCACCATTCAGATCAAAAATTCCGAAGAAGGCGTCACGCGATTGCTGACGAATATTCTCATGCGTAGCTCTGATCATGGTGCCACCTGGGAACTCCTCGGCGCACCCGACCCACGCCTCTTGACATCCGAGGTGAAAATCCTGGCTGAACCCGCGATGACGCAGGACAGCAAACACATTTATCTGCATCTACGCACCAATGTCGTGGAGGGTGGTTATGTCCTGAGCAAGGCCAGCAAGACCGATCTGTATGCCTTTGATGCGCCCGTGAAGAAGTGGACCTATGGCATTGGTCGGCCCACCCTCGTGAACTTCGGGTCTCCTATTGGAATGGTGGCCCTGTTTACCGCCCCTAGTGTCAGCATGGGCGGGGCCTCGGTGACCCGCAATACCTGCGATGTCGTGTTGATTGATCGTTCATACAGTCGCTACGAGCGCGCCTTTTCCATCACGGACTACAACGCGGTAAACACACCCTTCATGTGCCTCTATCGGGACGAAGTCTATGTCTCTTACTCGACTGGCAGGCGTCGCCTGATCCCCAAGTTTGGCACCTCAGAGATCGTCTTTAGCAAGTTGCGCCGAGAGTACTTTGTGAAGAGTCAGTGAGCGCAAACCTCACGCGCTCAGCCGCTGCGGTGGCCTAACCAATTCGGCTTGCTTCGCACGCTCCTCAGTCTGTCCCCAGACCTCTTGACAAATTTCCCGCAGCGCACGGATGCGCGGCTCATGTGCGCGGTCGTGGCGATAGGCGATGTGCAGCGGCATCGCATGCTGAAAGTGCGGCCAAAACGCCACGCGATCCCGCAGCGGAGACTCCTCCACATGCTGCACTGGCAGCACGGAGAGCGCCACACAGCGGGCCACTAGGCTGAGCGATGCCTGATCCTCGCTGACTTCAAAGCGTTTATCCAAACGCAGCTGGTGCCGCTGCTCCAGCCTTTCGATCAAGCGATAGTAAGAACAGAGCGTGGAGACAAAGACCCAGGGCCGCGTTTGCAATTTTGCCCAGTCAGGCTCCTGAAACTCCTCCGACCACTGACGTGGAATGACGATGGAAATGGGGATGTGGGTGAGCAGGGTGGAGTCGATCTCATCGTACTCATTTTCACCCTCATAAAATCCCGCATCCAGATCTCCCCTCGCAATCGCGGCCAGCACCGCCCCGCTGCTGCCCTGATCGATCTGGAACTTCATCTGTGAATAGCGCTCCACCATGTGCGCCACCACCTGATCCGCACGGAGAAAATCCAGCGCGTTGTTGATGCCCAGGCGGAAGAGGCCCCCCTCAGGGGTTTTGATGGCACTGGCCTTCCGGCTCATGCTTTCGGCCTGGTTCAGAATGGTGCGTGCGTGATCCAGCATGATCTGCCCATCGTCGGTCAGGATCATGCCGCGCGTCGTGCGGTCAAAGAGCCGCAGACCTAGCTGCTCCTCCAGCGCCTTGATGTGACTGCTGACCGTCGGCTGACTGGAAAACAGACGCTCAGAGGCCCGTGTCAGGTGGCCTTCTTCAGCCACAGCCACAAAGGAGCGGAGTTGGTACAGTTCCATCATCACAGTCTAACCTGGATTCCGTGAGGAGGAAAGGGGAGTCCTGAGTTCAATGACCCGCCCATTGAGAAACAGAATCTGGCAGGGACGCAGCGGAGCCGCAGCCCCAGGAGCCGTGGTTAACCAAACCGAGATCCGAGGTAGAAAAGCGAACAAATGTTTCATGGCCCCCATGAAGCACCCTGAGCCCAGGGCCATCCAATCAGGAGATCGAATGCCACCATCAGGAAAGCTGATGATGCTACCGCGAGACCTTCGGCCTCACTTACCCGACTGGCAAAATCTGCGGCTGGATCACAGCGACGTTGAGCGGTTCCATGGCTTTTTTCAGCTTCTGGAACATGGCTTCATCTTCATAGGTGCCTACGATGGCTCCGCCGCTGCCGGTGAATTTGGCGCTGGCACCGCAGTCGCGGGCGGTTTCGACCATGTCGATGTTTCCCTGACCGAGCTTGTAGAGCCGGCGACGGAGATCAAAGTTCTCATTGAGCAGGGGGCCTATCTCTAGACCGCGACCTTCGTTCAAGAGATCGCGCACGCGCTGGGCTAGATTGGCCCACTGATACATGGCGCTGACGATTTCCCGATCCCCGCGATTCCAGCGGCTGCGGATGTCGTTGTGAAACACTTCGGTTCCTTCGCTTAATTTCGCCGTGTAGGCCACATAGACGTTCGGCAGCGTGGCCGGGTCTAGCTCTTCATAAATGCCATAGCCTAGTTTTTCAATGGAGGCCCGGTTAAAGTCCATGAACACCACTCCCTCATAGGCCTGGATCACGCGATCTTGCAGGCCTGCGGGAATGCCTAGCTCGTCATTTTCCACACTCAGCACCAGGCTAGGCAGGATGTGATTCGGAATTTCGATTTTGTAAAACTGCATCAGCGCCCGCCAGCAGGCTGTGATGATGGCGCTGCTACCCGCCATGCCGACCTGGGGGGGGATATTGGTCGTGTAACGCAGGGTGAAATTCCGCCCGTGTAATTCCAGGCCTTCTTTATCACAGTAGTCAAAGAAGCGCTTCACACTGGCTTTGAGGAGGCGAATGCCGCCGTAATAGCCGTTTTGGCGGACATCGCGGGCCAGTTCCTCAATGCTGCTGAACACGGAAAGATCCCGCTGGGTGGGCTCGATCTGCAACTCCGGGGACTCATAGAGAGTGATTTCCGCCGCGAAATTGCGGATGATGAACGAGATGGTCTTGCCAAAATAACCATCGGAAGGGTTTCCCACCAAACCGGCGCGGGCATAGGCTTTCGTCTTGATGAGCATGAGATCGGGAGAAGAAGAGAGGTAAACCCTAAGAGGCACTGGTTAAAGTGGCAACTTGAATGCCAATCTTTGACGAAAGCGTCTTTTTTGCCTAAACTTCACCTCTGAAGATAAAAAGCCCTTGCCGTTTGTCCATTTGGCTGCAACTTCGCGGCCCCTATGTCCAAAAACGCTGGTATAGCAAAAACGAGAAAAGCTTACTCTAAACGGTTCAAAGTAACTGCAACAGGTAAGGTGCTTCGCCGTAAACAAGGCAAGCGCCACATCTTGCAGAACAAGAGCCGCAAACGTAAGCGTAACCTCGGTAAAGTCGCCCTCGTGGCAGAAGTGGATAAAGCAGGTGTGTTGGCAAATATGCCATTCTCACACCGCGGTTAATCCACGGTTCCCTAGCGGAACCACGATGCTCCGGTCTGGCTTCACGCTTGTGAAGGTCTTAGATCAGGTGAGGCCGGTCATCGAATCCCAAACAACAGCCTGTTCAGAGAAATAGAAAATGCCAAGAGCCACCAACGCACCCGCTAGCCGCAAACGCCGCAAGCGCACACTCGCGAAAGCCAAGGGCTTCCGCGGGTTCCGATCCACCCATTTCCGTTACGCCAAGGACGCTGTCCGCAAGGCGATGACGTATAACTACCGTGACCGTAAGGTCCGTAAGCGCAACTTCCGCAACCTGTGGATTCAGCGTATCAACGCCGCCGCACGCGCTGTCGGTATCACTTACAGCCGTCTCATGGAAGGCCTGAAGTTCGCTGGAATCGAAATCGACCGCAAAGTGCTGTCCGAAATCGCCATCAAGGACGAAGCTGCCTTTGTTGCCCTGGCTAACCAGGCCAAAGCTGCCATCGAGAAGAAAGCTGAGCAGATCAAAGCTGCCGCTTAATTCTTCATCCGCTAGATTCTTTAACCAACGCAGCCGGAGCTCACGCTCCGGCTGTTTTGTTTTGGGGGGGAAGCGTTGGTATTAAGCGTTTGATTTGCCTACCCTTTATTCTAGCGTCAGGTATGATATTTGACAGCATTCACGGATTGATAGAAAGAAGGGTGATTCTCAATTACCGGATTGATCCGAACGTGCTTCTCCAGGTTTTGCCCAAGCCCT
>JAOZVT010000375.1 GCA_025869455.1 Prosthecobacter sp. | reverse complement strand
AAACCCGTTTTTGGCTTTGCCCGCCCTTTGGACTTGGGTAAAGAAATGGTACGCAGCCTGTCAGCGGGAGATTACACACGCGCAGGCGACTTAGCCGCTGCATCAGACCCAACTCAGGCTAAAAACGCCGCTGCTGTTTTTCAGAAAATCCTGAAAAGCCTTTCTGGTAAAGTCGGTATTGAGGACCAAGTCGAGTTGCTGGGCCTTGTCGAAAACAAAACCCGAATTGCCATCCCCTTCACTCTCCCAGGAATGCAAGACCCCGTCCACATGCAGCTGGACCTGGAAAAAGATGACAAAATGGGCTGGAAAGTCGCACGGCTTTTACTCCCTAAAGAAATGAGTCAGGCGATGGCTACAACAGCTCAGCCAGAAGTAACGCCATCCGCGCCTGGAACTCCAGCTTCCATGAAATCTGCGGAGGATAAAACGCTGCCTAAAGCGGCCCCAAAAAATCCATTGATCAGTGTCGCCGAAACCCCTGACGCCTTAACCTTCGGCAGCGATTTTGTGCGGGCACTGCTCAAACATGACTTCGTCACGGCCCTCAAATTTGTCGATGAAAACAAAGTTCCTTCCGAACGTCTAGCAGGGCTTTGCATCGTTTTTGAAGAGGGTGAATATGAATTTAAACCTACCAAACCGCTGATCATCACCGTCGCGAACCCTGAAGTTTCTTGGGTGATCGCCCAGGTTCAGTCTCAAAAATTACAGCAGTCCACAGAGTTTGGTTTGGAAATGCAGCGCAGTGGTGTGGATCAGCCGTGGAAGATCGTCGGCCTCAATCTTTCTGAAATCCTCAGTTCGTTTGCCTCATCAGCAGCCAAAGCAGGTGTCCCTTACACCCCCATCGTTAATAATCCCAAAGGGGGAGAATCTCTGGCTCTCTACTTTGAATATGATCAGGCTCAATTGCATCCACGTGCCCTCAAGCAGCTAGAGATCGTGGCGGGTCTCCTCAAATCAGACCCGTCAAAAAAATTACAAATTGCAGGGCATACAGACGCGAAGGGCACGGACACCTACAACCTCAACCTGTCTCAGGCGCGTGCTGAATCGGTAAAAAAACAGCTGGCAGGACTTGGCGTAGCCGAGCAGCAAATCGTCACCACAGGGATGGGTAAAGCGCAGCCGCTCAGTCCCAACCAAAAGGCCGATGGCACGGATGATCCCGAAGGACGTTCAAAAAACCGCCGGGCAGAGATCTACTTGGATTTTTAGTATCCGCCTCCGCCACGCGTGCTTATCGTATCACATTTGCACGCCCTGATCACTCAACTCAAG
>JAOZVT010000374.1 GCA_025869455.1 Prosthecobacter sp. | reverse complement strand
CTTTCAAACGGAAGACGTCACCAAAGTGCCTTGGTATGAAAAGACACTTTGGCATTGGTACAATGAAACCGAGAGCGCGGTGAATCTCTTCAATTGCCCGACCATTGCTTACAGTGGTGAGATTGATAAGCAGAAACAGGCGGCTGACATCATGGAGAAATACCTGAAGGCCGAAAACATCGAGCTGATTCACATCATTGGACCGCAGACCGCGCATAAACTGCACCCAGATTCCCTCATCGAGATCGAGCGCCGCCTCGCAGACATTACGGCTGTGGGTCGTGACCGCACGCCCAAGGAGATTTACTTTGCCACATGGTTCCTCCGGTATAACAAAATGCACTGGATCAAAGTGGATGGCATGCAGAAGCATTGGGAACGGGCACGCGTGCACGCTAAAATCACGGGTGAAAAAGAAGTCACCATCACTACAGAAAACGTCACGGCCATCAGCATTGACATGCCTTCCGGCCATTGCTCCTTCAGCCCCCGTGAAGTGCCAGTCGTGAAGATTGATGGAACTAGCATCTCAACGGGCAAGCCTCTGTCGGATCGTTCTTGGCAGGTGCATTTGCGCAAGCAAGACGGCAAGTGGGCACTGGCCAAAAGTGCCCAGGAAGAAGGTAAGCTAGCCAAGCAGCACGGCCTGTCTGGTCCTATTGATGATGCGTTCATGGATAGCTTCATGTTCGTGAAACCTTCCGGCAAAGCCCTGAATGAAAAAGTGGGTGCTTGGACAAAAGCCGAAATGGATCGTGCGGCCTTTGAATGGCAGCGTCAGTTCCGTGGTGATGCACCTGCTAAGGCGGACAAAGACATTACCGAGGCTGACATTGCGGCAAACAACCTTGTGCTTTGGGGCGATCCTCAGAGCAATAGCGTGCTGGCCAAGGTGATCGCTAAACTGCCGATCGAATGGACCAAGGATAAGCTCGTTGCCAATGGCAAGACCTATGACGTGAACACTCATGCCCCAGTGCTCATCTACCCGAACCCGTTGAATCCGAAGCATTACATCGTGATCAACAGCAGCTTCACCTACCGCGAATACGATTACCTGAACAATGCCCGCCAAGTCGCGAAGCTTCCTGATTGGGCCATCGTTGATCTGAATCAGCCGAAGACATCGCGTGCCCCTGGCGGCATCGCCGATGCGGGCTTCTTCGGAGAAGCTTGGGAATGGCAGAAGGCTAAGTAAGCGCTTTCGACTAGCGATAGATTAAGCAAAGCCTCTCTCTGATTGACCAACCCTGTGGGGTTGTATTTCGGAGGGAGGCTTTCTTC
>JAOZVT010000373.1 GCA_025869455.1 Prosthecobacter sp. | reverse complement strand
CCTAACATGCGCGTACTGCTCACCACCACCAGTTATCAGGATACCCCCGGCGACCACCATGCTCTGCTTGAGTCGCAAGGGTTTGAAATTCACCGTGAACGAGGCCCTCTGCCTGAGAGCAAGATGCTGGAGTTGGCAGGTGACTTTGATGCCTTCCTTTGTGGAGATGACGAGATCACCACGGCGGTTTTGGACAAGGCCCAGCCACGGTTGAAGGTCATTAGCAAATACGGCATTGGTCTGGATAAGATCAATGTGGAAGAATGCACGGCGCGGAAGCTGCCAGTGCTTTTTACGCCTGGCGTGAATCACACGACGGTGGCAGAGCATACTTTCTGCCTGCTGCTGGCGCTGGTACGCAATCTGGTGGACAGCGCCAATTCAGTGCGTGCTGGCCAGTGGAAGCGCGTGACGGGCAATGAGATCTGGAACAAGAAGATCGGCATTGTGGGCCTGGGCCGCATTGGTCAAGAAGTGGCCAAGCGTGCCATTGCCTTTGGCATGGAAGTCCACGGCATGGACATCTACTGGCCGGAAGCATTTGCGACGGAGAATAACGTGACTCGTCATGAGACCATCGAAAGTTTGATCGCCCAAGTGGACGTGCTGAGCCTGCACGCGAACCTGAGCGAGAGCACACGCCATCTGGTGCGTGCGGACCGGATTGCCCTGGCGAAGCCAACCCTGCTGGTGGTGAATACCTCCCGTGCCGAACTGGTCAACATGCCGGATATGATCGCTGCGCTGGACGCTGGCAAAGTGGGTGGCTATGCCACGGACGTCTTGGATGAAGAGCCGCCACCAGCGGATCATCCGCTGCTGAAGCACCCGAAGGCTCTGATCACGCCGCACATCGGCTCACGCACTTATGAAAGCGTGCCGCGTCAGGCCATGCGTGCCACGCTGAATCTGGTGAACTACCTGAAAGGTGAAAAAGATGTGATCCAGGCTAACAAGTTTTAGTGTGAGCTCCGCGATGGTTCGCGGAAACCAGTGTGGTCACAAGTGACCAAGAAAAAACGGAGCTTCCCAAACAGGAGGCTCCGTTTTTTATGAGTTGTTAGGCGTGATCAGTTCTGAGCGACTTGAGCCTTGTGATGCAAGGTCGTGCCTGCTGTGGTCGAGACTTTGGCGCTCTTGTCTTTGCTCATCTTGCCGTTGGCGAGAGGGGCTTCAGGTCCAATGCGGAGATCAGCGCTTCCGTTTTTGACGGGCTGTTGGTTAGAGGCGGAAACGTCAATGGGTTGCTGTGATTCAGCCGTTTTGGATTTGCTGCGGGACCAAGGCAGGAAAGAGAAGCGCGAAGATTTGGGGGTCGCTTCGGCAGTCACTGGCACTGGCATGGTGGAATCGGTGGTATTCTTTTGAGCCTTGTCGGTGGCCTTTGGAGTATTTACCGCGAGCGTTGGCGTTTCGATAGGAGGTGTCAGAGGAGCAGGCGCTGCGGCAGGCACAGCAGGCTCTTCTTTGACCTGCTCCACCTTCTTCAGACCCGGCAGGTGCTCTTTGGTGACGACCACTTTGGCACCAATGTTGACGTCGTTGAAGACATCCACCACGTCCTTCATGCCCATGCGGATGCAGCCGTAACTGGCAGGCTGGCCCAGGCGGTTTTCCTCAGTCGTGCCATGAATGTAGATGTAGCGGCGCATGGCATTGCGGTTGCTGCTTTCCAGCCCGCGCAGCCAAAGGATACGAGAAACAATGGGGTCACGCCCAGGGGCATTGGGTTTCAGGACTTCGCCATTCCAATGACGGCTCTTCAGCACGGCACCTGCGGGGAGGCCATGGCCGATTTTGGCAATGACTTCACATTTACCCGTGGGGGTGCAGTAGCTGTTTGGCTGGTCACCCACACCGAACTTGGAGGTGGAGACGACGTATTGCTTTTGCAAAATGCCATCGTGGTAGAGGCCCATTCGCTGGTCCTTGATGCTGACAACGACTTCAGATTTGGTCGAGGAAGTGCAGTTGCTCAGGAGCACTCCT
This sequence comes from Prosthecobacter sp., assembly GCA_025869455.1. Taxonomy (GTDB): domain Bacteria; phylum Verrucomicrobiota; class Verrucomicrobiia; order Verrucomicrobiales; family Verrucomicrobiaceae; genus Prosthecobacter. The sequence goes on along the minus strand of JAOZVT010000373.1, from coordinate 10,761 downwards.
GCCGCGAGCGCCAGACTTAGTCTGACGATCCCCAGCCGAGCGCAATCTATACGCGGGAGAGAGGTGAAGGAGTGCATGTGTTTAGAAATTTAATAGAAGTTAAGGATTCTGCAATCGCCAATTAAGGAGAACACGAATTCGCGAGAAAATCTTTCTGAATTGGCATGCCCCAGGAAAAGCAATGCAATCTGCCTGCCAACCTAACATGATTTTTTCCAAATTCGAGGTGCATTTGTCTTTTGAATCTTTCTCTGCATGCTTTCGGGATGACTCGTGAAGCTGCTGCCCAGATCCTAGAACGAATTGCCCTTCTGCTAGAACTTAAAGGCGAAAATCCGTTCAAAATCCGTGCTTACAAAACGGGTGCCGAGGTGGTGGAAAGCTATGCCGGGGACATCATGCAACTTGCAGCGGAGAATAAGTTAGCCGGGATCAAGGGGATCGGTGACGCCCTGCGGGATAAGCTGCATGAGATGGCGACGACTGGAAAACTGGAGTTTTTTGAGAACCTGAAGGCGGAGTTTCCGGAGACTTTGTTCGAGTTGTTTGACGTGCAGGGGCTGGGGCCGAAGAAAATAGCCGCTCTTTATTCGGAGCTGGGCGTCGGCTCCATCGCGGATCTGAAACATGCCTGTGAAAATGGCATGGCGGCAAAAATAAGCGGGTTTGGGGAGAAAACGGTGGTGAAAATTTTGGAAAGCATCGCTTTTAGGGACGAGCATGCTTCTGAGTTCCGCGTGGATCAGGTGTATGGTCTGGCGCAGACGATTCTGGGAATGCTGAGGGATCACCCGAATGTATCGCGCGCTGAGGTGTGCGGCAGCTTCCGCCGGGGGAAGGAGACGGTGCATGATCTGGACTTCCTGTGCTCGACCAAGAAACCGGAGGAAGTCATCAGTGATTTTGTGAAACTGCCCATGGTGGAAAAGGTGATCGCCCAAGGCGGAACGAAGGCCAGTGTCTATACCGTCAACGGAATCCAGTGCGACCTGCGGGCGGTGAGCAGTAAGGAGTTTCCTTTTGCCCTCGTGTACTTCACGGGCAGTAAGGAGCACAATGTGGAATTACGTCAGCGGGCGCTGGATCAGGGGTGGTCACTGAATGAGTATGCTTTTACTCCGGTGGAAGGGAAGTCCGCACCTGCGATTCCCGCTGTGCATGATGAGGCGGATATTTATCGTGCCCTGGGGCTGGATTTCATCGAGCCGGAACTGCGTGAAAATTCGGGTGAGTTTGAGGCGGCTGAGCATGGGCAGATGCCGCATCTGATTCAGCTAGAAAACCTGCGTGGGGTCTTCCATAACCACACGACGGCCAGCGATGGTAAGGCAACGCTGCGTGAGATGGCGGAGGCGGCGCAGGAACTGGGGATGCAGTACCTGGGCATTGCGGATCATAGCAAGAGCAGCTTTCAAGCGAATGGTCTGGATGCCAAAAGACTGCGGGCACAGATCGCGGAGATTCGTGAGCTGAACGAAGAATTCGAAGGGCATTTCCGAGTCTTTGCAGGGAGTGAGGTGGACATTCTGAAAGATGGTTCGCTGGACTTTGATGACGAGTTGCTCGCTGAACTGGACTACTGCGTGGCCAGTGTTCACAACGTCTTTAATCTGCCGGAAGCTGAGATGACGAAGCGCATCATCCGCGCCATTGAGAATCCTCACGTGACCATGCTGGGGCATGTGACGGGCCGCCTGCTTTTGCAGCGTCCCTCTTATGCCGTGAACATACCGGCCATCATTGACGCAGCGGCAGAGACGGGCACCATCATTGAACTGAATGCCAGCGCGTGGCGGTTGGACATGGACTGGCGTTGGTGGCGTTTGGCCAAAGAAAAAGGCGTGAAGTGCAGCATCAATCCCGATGCCCATAGTACGCTAGGATTGGAAGATGTACTCTTTGGCGTTAGGGCGGCCCGTAAAGGCTGGCTGACACGCAAGGATGTGATCAACTGCTTGCCGTTAGGCGAGGTGGAGAAGGCGCTGAAGAAGGGACGGTAGGTTGCCTCTATGAAATGAAGTTCGATCACGTAAGCCTCCTTTGAGGAAGTTATTATGATTATGGCCGATTCACGGCTATCCGAATGAGTATATCGAACGAACACGTTTCGCCCATCTGGATGCTTTTGGCGGGGAGGCTAAGCCGATGGTCGCGTTCAGGCGGGGCATTCTCTGGAAATGCCTCTTTCCTCTTTTGGGCGATGGCGTAGGCGGCAGCGAGCCGACGGTTTTCGAGATCGGTTAGGCCTTCATCGTTGGGATTGTGAATTGCGTAACCCATGGCGAGAATGAGTTCATTCAGGTTGTGTTGCTCAAAGTGGGCGGCCACGGGATCGTTGCCGCACCAGTGGCTGATCCGGGGTTCACAGCGTAGGATGGCGGATGTGGGACTGACCTGACGGATTACTTCGATACCCTGAGCGGTGGCTATTTCTAGAAATGCGTGAGCCATGGCGAGCCGAGCCGGATCTGTAGGAAGGGTCACTCCGGCCAATTTCCATGAGCCGCTGGTCGTGATAAGGCGGCTTCCTTCAATGCGATGAACAGTGATGGGGGCTGCCAGGGGCTTCTCGCGGATCGTTTGTCTAATCAGCACGCCGCTGGGAGACATGGCGATGGGCAGTCCATACCCCACAACCAGGAAGAGCAGCAGGGCCGTCAATCCCTTGGCCATGAGCCACAGCATTCGGTTACGGCTGCGGCGTAGGCGCTCGTGTGCTGGAGAGGGCGTATTGATCACTTGGCTTTGGGACACATTGAGCAAGGGTTTGTTCAATGTGATATGGTCCTAGATGGAGGAGAATTAAGACCAGAAGGCTTCGTTACATTCGTTTCCTCAAATCCTGTTAGGCGAAAGATTGAACTTACGGTTGCGGCGCGGGCGCGGCTTCGGGCTTCTCGGGGACGTAGATCACTTCGCCTGATTTTAAGCGGTAGGCCGTGCCTAGGCGTTGGCCATCGCCGCCGAGGGTTTGGGGGCTGGCGCGGAAGTGCTCCACCTTCGTGCCGTCCTGGTGGATGATTTCCATTTCGGGGGTGCCTTCGTTTTGAATGGAGCTGGTACTCTGTTTGGAAAGGCTGTCGTAGCTGACGATGGCCAGCAGGAGGGCTGCTGCAAAAGCGATCCAGACATCAAAGAGATTCAGCAAACCAGCGGCGGGGTCATCGTCGTGGTTAGCATCCCACTTGCGGATTTTACGTGGCCTTTTCATGCGTGGTTTTCAAGGCGGGTGAGGATGTACTCCAGGTCACTCATGTCACGCCCGTACCAACTGCGGCGAATGCTGCTGAGGGTGTAAGTGGTGCAACCAATGAGCACACCAATGACGGTGGCGGTGAAAGCGACGACGAGGTTGCTGGAAAGCTCAGCCACATTTCCAGAAGCCAGACCGGTGAGCGCGGGGCCTAACGGAATGAGTGTGCCCATGAGGCCGAGCATGGGAGCGACACGGGTGCTCCAGGTAAGCTGGGAGAGACGGGCGGCGACATCGGTTTCCATGTCTTCCAGGGTCTTGCTGCGCTCCTGAAGATCGTCTAGATGAGTGCCCAGAGATTGGGCAAATCTGGCGGGCAAGCCGCCTGGGCAGGTGCGCAGTTTTTCGAGTGACGCTGTGCCGGACGTGGGGTTGCGTGCCAGTTCCAGAGCTTCGGTCAAACAGCGCCGGGTGGCTTTTCGGCCTAACCATTCACGCATGAGCCCGCCGACCATCAAGATGGTCCAGATGAGCAGGAGGAGGATGGCGGCCAAAGTAGGCAGCAAGAGCGCATTGGAAATGAGCTGAAGGGTGTGCTGGATGAAGTCCATTAGACGGTGCCTGTTTGGCGTATGAAACCTGTGATGAGAAGGAGAAGGAATGCGGCTAGAGCGGCCTGCATCCAAGAGAAACCCGTGGGCATGACGGGGGGCTGTGGTGGAGGATCCTTGGCCGCCTCGGCTGGTTTGTCTTGAGAGACGTTGTCTAGCTTTTGACCCGAGACTTTGTCTGTGGTCGGTGCTGCGGCCGCCTGGGCCAGGGCTTCGTTCATGGCTTGGGCCAGTGCGGCATCGGCGGGTGTTCCTCCCGCGCCTAAGGTCTGCGTGGTGTATTCGGCGAGACGTACATTGCCTCCACTGACGAGTCCGCCTGAGTCACCATGATTTTTAACGGAGTCGGCATAGAGGCGAGCGAGGTCTTGCAATTGTTCGGGGGTGGCCTGCCAGATGTCTTTGCGTGCGGCTTCTAGTAAGGTGGCGGTGATTTCCTGAATGGCGTGTGGAGAGACTCGCTGAAACCATTCATTGAGGCCAATCTGGTGACGGTCTTTGACGATGACTTCATAGATGTCTGTCCAGGTTTGCTGGGAGATGGCCTCTGGACGAGTGACGGACCAACCAAAAGTGTTTTTGACCATTTCGGCGATGTGGCCAGCCCCGGCGTAGTCGTGCTCCTTCATGCCTTGAAGCCATTTTTTGCCTAACAGCTCGGATTGCAAATTGGTGGCCAGCACTTCTTCCAGTTCGCGCACGGTCGCCCCGGTGGGATTGCGCACATCGGCGATGAGGGCTTGGGGTGTTTTGCCGGTGAGTTGTTTGACGGCCATGTTCAGCCCGCCCAGGTATTCATAAGCGTGATGGTTGGAAAGCTGGCTGGTCATGTTGGAGGCCCAGACGCGCAGGATGGTATCGGTGCCTTGAATGGCTTCCTCATAGAGACCTTCGATGCGCTCTCCCCAGACATCCCCGGTGTAAACAAAGTTCATGTTATCCATGTACACACTGGTGATTTCTTCCGGCTTATCCCAGACGCCGGAACGTGGAACGAGGTGCAGGATATTGGTACCTGTCATGTTGCCTGGTTTGGTGCCAAAGATGCGGGCTGCGGCGAACTGCGAGGCTTTGCTGCTGGAGAATCCGCGCTGCTGCAAACGTGTCTCCATGCTCTGCACGGATTCACGCACGGGATTGGCCGATTCAGGAGCGGTGGCGGCCAGACGAACGGCTTTGTCCAACAGTGTCACGCGAGAGCGGAAGTTCTCTTTGTACTGACCGCCCATAGCGATGAAGACGTCCACTCGTGGGCGCTTCAATTCCTCCGCAGGTATGAGCTCCACATCAATGACGAGGTTGCTTCGATTCCACACGGGTCGGATGCCGAGTAGGTAAAAGATTTGGCCTTCCATGACGCCAAAGTCACGCATGGTTTCCATGCCGTTGAGATCCATGCCGATCTTCTTGGGATGATGGGTGCGCAGCAGATCATCCACGAGTTTTTTGGCCACTTCCCATGCGGCTCGGTTCGGGATCTCCTCGGGATTCATGGAGTAGAGATTGCGACCCGTTGGCAGGGACGCGGGATTGCGAATGGGTTCTGGGCCGGGGCCTGGCTCCACATAACCACCATCCAGAGCGTGGATGAATCCGGTGATCTCGGTATCGGCATCCATGAGCTTGGCCCACATGTCTTTGGCAAAGATGAGATCCTTTTCCAGATCAGGGGTGAGGGTTACCGTTTGCTGCGGCTTTCCCTCTAGGAGTTGGCCTAACAACTTGGCGGCGGCTTCACGCAGGGCGGGTTTTTCCGCACTGAGGTTTTTCATGAAGGGGCTGGCCTCCGTGAGGTGCTGTAAAAACGATTCGCCTAAAATGGAGACGAGGTAGGGCAGGCGATCCTGCTCCACCGGAGGCTGGCCGAGAATGTGCAGGCGTGTCGGTGTCTGCGAATCATAAAGCTGGTGCAGATGAGCATCTAGCCGGGCGATGGAGTCATCATCATAAGGCTGGTCGGCGAGTGGGGCGTGAGCGATGTTTTCTAGCGCGTTTTCTTTAGCCTGCTGGGTGATGCGTTTGCGGAATTCTTCATGCAGGAGTCCGGGCTCCAACGTGTTGAACTTATGAATGTCATCATGCAGCGTTTTATATTCGTCTGAAAGGCCGGCAGAGACAGCGGGCGGGACACGATGATCCACCAGGGCGGCATAAGAACGACGACGAGCCAAAGTGGATTCACCCAGATTATCGGTGATCCAAAGGTCCACCACTGGCAGATGACTGACGCAGATGTCACTCCAACTATCTTTGGATAGGCCGGTCTCTTTACCAGGCAACAGTTCCAAAGTGCCGTGGGTGCCCCAGTGGACGATGGCATCTGCGTGATACTGTTCCTCCAGCCACCAATAGAACGCTAGGTAGTTATGCGGTGGTGGCACATCTCGTGAATGCAACAGTTTGTCATCCTGCTTTTCTCCACGTTCAGGTTGCGGGGTGAGGATGATGTTGCCTAACTGAATGCGTGGAATGACGATCTGCTTTTCGCCATTGCGAGTCACCACCATGAGGCGTCCAGGCGGCGGGCCAAATTTCTCATTCACGGCCTGACGCGCGGCATCGGTCAATTTGGTGTCAAACCAGTGCTGATAGGTGGAGAGCGGGATCAAGACTGGATCTCCTTCATCGGCCAATTTTTCCAGCTCACCCTGAGCCCAAGGGCCGATATTGCGACCACGTTTTTTCAAGAGGCTGATGATATCTGCCGCGCTGGAAGGGAGGTTTTGCAAGGTGTAACCAGCGGACTGGAGGCGAGGAAGGAAACGCACGAAGCTTTCAGGTCCGTCAAGAAACGCTCCCGTGGGACTGCCGCGCATGAGGTCATCTTGACCCAATCCTTTGTTATAATAGATGAAGGCGAGCTTCTTTTTGGCGTTTGGTTTTTGATGGAGGTTCGCCCAACGTTCGGCGCGTGCAGCAAAAGCTTCAATGCGGTCGGGGATGGGTTCATGCAGGCGGAAGCCTTGGATATTGGCCTTCAATCCACCGACCACGATCGGCTCAATGGTGCCCCAGGATTCCTGAAGTGACATGAACATGCCGACATCTTTGACGGACATGCCGCGTGGATCATTGCGCCATTCTTCGACGGTGGAGCCGAGCATGGAAACCGGGCGCAGGTAGGGGGCATCGAGTTCTTTTAACACGTTGATGCTTTCCCATGTGCTACCGTGGCGATCTTCGACGAGCACCACGGGTTTGGCGGCTTTGATCAAGTCCACCATTTTGCCTTCACGATCCCCAAAGATCACGACGGCATTGAGATGATGCTTCTCCAGGGCGGCGATCTGGGCATCAATCACTTTCAGGTCACGTGTGATCCAGAAAGATTGCTGAATGAGCATGACGACCACGGGTTGGTCATCCTGCCAGCGATGCTGTGATTTTTTGAACTCGCGATACAGCTCAAAGTCTTCAAAAGCGTCTTCGTGCTCAGGGTCGTAGTAGCCAAATTCGGGGATGAGAACGGGAGGCTCGATCTGCGCGGTGCCGCCGAGATATTTGACCTGCAAATACTGCATGAGACGGCGGACATTGACGGGCCCATTGGCGCGCCAGTAGGCCATGAGATCGGGGTCCTGAATGAGTAGGCCGGCTTTGTCCAGATCCACATGACTGCTGCGGGTGTCTAGGGCCAGGAGACGCTGCTGCGGATTCGCCTCATGAGCGGCACGCAGCTTGGCGGTCAGGGCGGGGGACTCGGTGGCTTCCAGATTCAACACCAGCACCAAGGGAAAGCTGGAGATCTCTGGAGTTGCCTGCAGTTTAGCAAACTCTCCCGTGGTAAAAAAATGGGCTGCTTGCCCCGTCTCCCGGCAGCCTGCATCCACCAGTGCCATGGAGCGATCCCAGACACCGACGAATGCCAATTTGGTGGGCTCAGCCGCCTGACTTACTGAGGTCAAGATCAGTAGCCAGGCTGCGAATATGCCTAACCAATGGACTGTTATACTAGATGACTGCCGGAAGGCATGAGGGGCCATGAGGGGGGATTAAAAAGTGAGTCTGGCACCGATAACAGCGCCGAAGCCGGGAGCCACCAGTTGCTGCTGGGAGTAGGCTTGGCGATAGCTGGCGTCGAAGATGTTGTTGAGGTCCAAGGTGAGGTCGAGCTTGCTGTGCGAGCGGTCCCAGACATTGAATCCAAAACGGATATTTGTGGTGGCCCAGGAGGGCATGTCGTAGTCAGAATGCAGAGGCGGATTGGTGGTCGTATTGGACGAGCCGTAGGCGGGGTCGCTGGAAAAACCCGCGTCCTGTTCATCATCCGGGGCGTGGCGGTAGAGCTTGCCTGCGAAGTTTTCAGTCAGCTCAGCCCACCAGCGTTTGGATGGCGACTCATAGTGCAAGCCGAAGGTGCCAAAGATGGGCGGGATGAAGCGTAGAGGTACATCATTAACGGTGTCTTGACCATAGGTGTAGGTGGCATTTCCAAAGAGGGTCCACTGTTGAGTGAACTGGTGGGACATGGAGAACTCAAGCCCCATGACATAACCTTCACCCGTACTGGTTTTTTGAGATGCCGTGAAGGTGCCTTGGCCGGGGATGACAACGGTGCCCGTATCCTGTCTGACGGCGAGGTCTGAAAGCTGTGTGTAATAACCGACCAATGAAGCATTCGTTTTTTCCGAATGATGACGCAGGCCGAGTTCATAGGTGATGGACTTTTCAGGATTCAACTCGGTGCTGGGCAGGGAGGCGATCTTGGAGGAGAAGACCGGGGCACCTGCACTGAGGAGGTCTGAATATGTCGGAGCACGGAAACCGGAGCTGATGTCGAAGGTCATGTCCCAGGTTTTGGTTAGGCTGTAGATGGAGCCTAAATTCCAAGTCAGTGACTGCCAGCTTTTATCCACCGCCAGATCACCCAGGGTGTAACCCGCGCTGGGGATCACATCAATCGACTCTGGGTCAGAATGGATGTGACTGTTTTCATAACGAAGACCGCCCGTCAGGAGCCAGTTTTCTACGGGCCTAACTTCCAGTGTGGCGAAGGCGTCAAACACTTCATAGGAGCCATTGGGTGTCTTGCCTGCGGGCTCTTTGGTGGTTTCTACGCCTGTGGCTAGGACACGGGAGGTTTGTGAGAGTTTCGATCCGAGCATTTCATAACGATAATCGGTGCCGTAAATGAGACGTGTCTTATCCCCCCACTCCACGGCATTTTGAATGCCCAGGCCAATGATGTCCTGGTCCGTATCTGTGCGGGTGGTGGTGAAAGTGGTGCTAGACTGTACTCGGCGATCACGCAGCGCGCCGTAGTATTGGTAGTAGCCGTAAATTTTGAGTTCATCACTCCAACTACCAAGATCTTCAGCCGTGTAGTCCAGCTTCATGATGCCACGAATTTCTTCTGGCCCGAAGAGGCGAGGTACGCCTCCGGTATTGAGTTTCGACTGGACGTAGCTGTCCACATTGTCGCGGCGGTTATGCACCCAGGAAAAACGAACGGTGTGATTTTCAACGGGACGCCAAGCAAGGTTAAGGTAACCGCCCAGGGTTTCGTAACCCGAGGGTGATTGCTTTTCTCCATCGGGGCCACGGTAGTCATCCACATCCTGCTGGGTCATGCCTGCGGCGATGGTGAAGGTGGGGCTGGTGAAATGCAGATCTAGTGTCTGTGTGTTTTCGTCATCGTTGGTGCCGTAACGCGTGTAGATCTCACCACAGAGGTCATATTCAGGCGTGAAATCAGGGCGCTTGGAAATGAGGTTAAAGACACCACCGAAGGCATCGCTACCGTATTGCACGCCGCCTGAACCACGGATGATTTCCATGTGATCTAAGGCTCCGAGAGGGAACTGATTGAAGAAGCCATTGGGGCCGCCAAAAAGGGCTCCGTTGTTGATGCGGACGCCATCCCAAAGATAGAGTACTTTGTTACCGATCTGGCCGCGAATGATGGGAGAACCTTGGGCGGCCACGCTGACAGCCCAGACACCAGGCTCTTCCCGGAGTGCTTCGATGGGAGAGCGTGCCTGACGTTTTTCAATCGTCTCACGAGATAACACGCCGATGCTTTGCGGGAGATTCAGGAGGTCTTCGCGCGTCCTCAGCGGAGTCTCTGCGGTGACCGTGACGGTGGGCAGCGTGGTTTCCTCTGCTGTGGATGGAGTGGCGGATGAAGGCTCTATCTCAGGAGGTTCAGGCTCTGCACTGAAAGCAGGGGAAGATAAAAGGAGGGAGGTCGCAAAGCAGGTGGTCTTGAGATACGCGGACAATTTCATGGGAGAATCATCGGCAGCCGTGGATGAATGCGGGCTGGCGATGTGGAACTCCTTCATGAACAGAAGCCCTCCGTGAACTCAATGAGCACGATTGGCCGAATCTAGCTTTGCATGATTCTTGATCGGTAGAATACCGTAGGGGGTTATTTATTGGCCATTGTAGGACATCAAAGCTACGGTTTTGGCTTGTTACGGGTCTCTGATTCTTGCAAGGCAAGTTTAAATACCAAATTTAGAATTGATATAGAGGATTGGTAGATCCCTTCTTCAGACACTCGCTCTCCATAGTGCGATTTAGCGGTCTCCCAGATACCCCATTGTTGCATCTGAGCGGCAGTGTGGGCTGCGGCCAGACGATGTCTTTCCAAATCGGTCAGTCCTTTTTCATCTGGATCAAAGGAAGCATAGCCCAGTGCCAGGATGAGTTCGTTTAGATTGTGCTGTTCGAAATGGGCCTCCACTCGATAATCACTATGACTATGTAGGATGCGAGGTTCACAGCGTATCATACAGGAGGAGGGACTGACTTGGCGAATCACCTCAACTCCTTGTGCTGTGGCCAAACGAATGAAGGTCTCAGCCGAGTCGAGATCATGAGCGTTTGTTGGTAAAATGACACCGGCGAGTTTGAACGAATCGCTGCCCGTGATAAGGCGGTTTCCATGTATGTCTTTGACAGGGAAAGGGGTTAGCAATCGGGTCTCGCGAACGATGCGTCGAGGCCATATAT
>JAOZVT010000372.1 GCA_025869455.1 Prosthecobacter sp. | reverse complement strand
CTAAATTATCCCGATTTTTGACTCGCGCCCCAAATGTCAACAGCCCCTAATCGTCCGAGAGAAAATCATCCGCCAGTTTGCTTAAGTCGGATAGCGACATATCCTTAATATCATCCAGTAAAGTCTGTTCTGCTGTGTCAGTCTTTTTATGGGATACAGGCAGTTCCAAATCAGAAAATACGGATTCAAACAACCAGGCAGCCAGCCTGGAAACATTGGAATAATCAAATGCCAATGTGTTATGCAAACGAGTCGTGTTGCCTGTTTTTACCTGCAATCTGTTTTTAAGATCAACGGCCATCAGCGAGTCCATGCCCATCTCAAAAAAGCCCTGGTTGTTGTCAATAGTCTCTGGTGTGGGAAGACTTAAAATCTCGGCCAGTACAATCTTGAGTTGACTGCTCAAAACCTGTATGCGTTTGTCTATCGGTGTTGCGGCAAGCAGGCTATGCCATTCGCCCTGAGCTGCCGCAGGCAAATTGACGAGATGACTGAACCAGGTGTTATCCGAAGTGGCCATTTTTGCCCAGTCGGCCTGTAATATGGCAATGTCGGGATACTGTTTATCCAGCAGGCTGTCCAGGGTGGCAAAAGCCTGTCTGACTTCAAGGGGAATCATGCCCTGGGCACGGTGCTGGCTTTCAAGACTTGCTGCCATCCCCACTTTGGCAAAAGGGCCCCAGTTGATGCTCAGGGCAGGCAAGCCTTGCTGATGACGTTGCAGAGCCAGACCGTCCATGAAGGCATTGGCGGCGGCGTAATTGGCCTGCCCCATGTTGCCAAACTGGGCGGCTATAGAGGAGAAGAGTACAAAGCAATCCAGCGGCAAGTTCTGGCTTAATTCGTGCAGGTTCATGCTGCCTTGTACCTTGGGTGCCAGTACGACGTTGATGTCGTCTTCTGTCAGATTGACAATGCGTTCGTCTCTCAGCAGACCGGCGGTGTGGAAGATGCCCTGCAGCGGATATTCACTTTGCGCAATCGACCCAAATACCTTCTGCAGTGCTTTTTTGTCTGCCACATCCGCCTGATGGTGTTTGATATCAGCTTTTTGTTCGCTCATCCACTGCATGACTTGTTCTGAGGGCTTGCTGCGGCTGGTTAATACCAGATGTTTTACGCCACGCTCCAGCAGATGTTTGGCCAATTCAAGACCCAGACCGCCAGTGCCGCCTGTTATCAAATACGTGGCGTCCTCTTTGTATGTGAAGAGTTGCGCTGCGCTCACCACCACCTTGCCAATCTGTTTGGCGTGTTGCAGGTAATGGAAGGCTTCCATGGTATCG
>JAOZVT010000371.1 GCA_025869455.1 Prosthecobacter sp. | reverse complement strand
GGTCAGGTCGTTAGCCGCACCACACTCTACGAACATCTCTTTGATGAAGATGATAGCACGCTTTCAAATCTACTGGATGTGCATGTTTCGAACCTGCGTAAAAAACTAGGTGCAGACATCATCACGACAAGGCGGGGGCATGGTTACTGCATCGTATGATTTCTCCCTTTCAATCTCTACGCTGGAAGCTGCAGGCATGGCATGGCTTGCTGTTATTGCTGGTTGTTATAGCGTCCACTTTTCCAGCTTTTCATTTGGCTTCTGAAATCCAGTTGCAGCGCATTGATCGGGAACTCATGGTTCAAGAGCGCACGCTGGTCAGAGCGATGATGGATGCTGTTCAGGGCATTGAGCCAGAATTGCCCGGCACTCCACCGAGAGTCGATCGCCCATTCATTGTGCCATCAGAGTTCATCCAGCGGTTGCGTTCGCAGTCGGTGAAACTTCCTGTCAGTGTCAGTGGCCAATTCCATGGAAAGGAAGCAGGCTATGCGTATTTTTCGGTAAGGGATCGTGACGATAAGATCATTCTACAGTCTGAGAACGCCCCTTCAGATCTTAAACTGTTGCCGATTCCATCCACTGAAATGGTGGAAAAAAATCAATCACAAGGCACGCGGCGTGAATTTCTTCGCAGTTCTATTCATGGATTAAAAATTGGGATTGGACGGGATATTACCCCTGAAAATCAAGAAATGCGTGGACTGATGTGGATACACATCCTCGTCGGTCTCAGTGTTTGGCTTTTTGGTTTGATGGGAGGCTGGTGGCTTTCAGGACGTGCCATTCGTCCCATCCAAACCATTGGCGAAACCGCTTCGCGCATTGCAGAAGGGAACCTTCAGGAGCGCATTGATGTCACTGAGATGGATAGTGAGCTTAGTCAGCTCAGCCATGTGTTGAATGAAACCTTTGAGCGGTTGCATGCGGCCTTCGAAAGACAGCGTCAATTCACCGCTGATGCTTCTCACGAACTCAGGACTCCGATCACGATTCTACTCTCTGAAACGCAACGCATTCTTAAGCGAGAAAGAACTTCCGAGGAATATCGTGAAGCTATCGAAACTTGCGGAGCTACGGCGCAAAGAATGCGACGTCTTGTAGAAGCCTTACTGCTCCTTGCTAGGCAGGACAATCATGAGACTCATTTCAACCATGAACCCTGTGATTTAGCGGCTATTGCTCAAGATGCAGTGGATCATCTAGCGGGGCTCGCCGACGAACGTGACTTGCGTCTTGAAGCCCATCTTTCGCCCGCTGTCTGTTTTGGAGACTCTGGTGCGCTAA
>JAOZVT010000370.1 GCA_025869455.1 Prosthecobacter sp. | reverse complement strand
CACACTTCCCTGAATGATCTCCTCACTTTCATCGTATCAGCATCCCGCCAAAAAGACTCATTCCGACCATGAAACTCCGCCCCATCCTTGCCCTGCCTTTTCTTATCAGCACAGCCGCCCTCGCCGCCGACCTGCCAAAAATCCCTTCCAAATCCATCGCAGCTAAAAAAGAGCTACTGTTCTCGGATGACTTTCAAGGCAGCGAGCCCGCCAAAGTTTGGCACAAAGTCGTCCCCACCTTCACCGTCGAAGAAGGCACTCTCAAAGGCACTCAGACACGCGATGTCACCATTCCCGCTGCCAATGGCAAGCCTGAGCAAAAAGCCCACGCCGCCGTTCACGGCCTCGAAATCCCCACCAAGGACAGCGTCGTCGAATGCAAAATCCGCTTCGAAGGTGCTAGCATGATCGACGTCGAATTCGACGACCGCAAATTCACAGGCTCCCACTACGGCCACCTCTGCCGCGCCCAAGTCCGGCTCAATGGCATCACCATCATTGATGAACGCGATGGCGGCATGCGCAATGACATCCGTGACATGAAAAGCGACCCGACCAAAAAGGAAGAACTCGCCAAGCTCCTCAAAGGCCGTCAAGTCACCTACCCAGCCAAACTCGAAACCGGCAAATGGTACACCCTTGTTGTTGAAACCGTGGGTGACGAAATGCGCGTCACCATTGAGGGCAAACCTGCTGCCTACCTCAAATCCTCTGGCATCGCCCACGAAACCAAGTCCAAGATCGAACTCGGCGTCGCTGGCAAGAATGGCTTCTTCGACGACATCTCCGTCTGGAACGCCGCCCCTGCCAAGTAAGCCTTGACGGATAGGGGCAAAGCACAGGAATCCGTAGATTCCAGTTCAGCACTCTAAATGTAGCCGTCCTAAATCAGCAAGCATCTGAATGAGCCCAGGTCGCAAGGCCTGGGTTTTTTATGTCCACTTACCCAGAGAGATTTCTGCCGTTAGTCAGATTAAAAACGCAGTTTTTTGTCCTACCCACTGACACTCGTTCGTCATGAGGATGGAAGGAATTCCTCCTCCACCAAATCGAACGCCACATGAAAAACAAAATCACCCCCTGCCTATGGTTTGACCGTCAGGCTGAAGAAGCCGCCCGATATTACATTGGCATTTTCAAAGACGCCCGCATCACAGACATCGCCTATTATGGCGAAGCCGGGCACCTCCCAGCAGGCACTGTCTTGACAGTCTCTTTTGAACTCAACGGCCAATCCTTCACCGCCCTCAATGGAGGCCCCCACTTTACCTTCACTGAGGCCATCTC
>JAOZVT010000369.1 GCA_025869455.1 Prosthecobacter sp. | reverse complement strand
ATCCCCAAACTGGCAATGGTCTTGCTGAATGGTTTTGGCAAAGGGATACAAGTTGACCACCACCAAATCAATCCAGGCGATCTGATGGCGCTCCGCCTCTTCTGCATGCAGGTTTCTGCGCCCCAAAATACCGCCGTGAATGACGGGATGCAGGGTCTTGACCCGCCCATCCATCATTTCCGGAAAACCGGTCAGATCAGCCACATCCAGTACGGGAATGCCCGCGGCTTCCAGCGCCTTGCGGGTGCCGCCGGTTGACATAATCTCAATACCGAGTTGATGTAAGCCCTGCGCAAAATCGGCAATACCGCTTTTGTCAGAGACCGAAATCAGGGCGCGTTTTACAGCAGTGTGAGTCATGAGTTTCTCGCTTCAGCCAGGGTTTTAATGGATTCCATCAAGGCAAGGCCTTCCAGTGCCTGCACCTTGTTACGTAAGCTCTCGACGCTGTCATTGGCCAGTACCGGGCAGCTTTTTTGCACCAGTATCGGACCACCATCGAGTTGTTCGGTGACCTGATGCACGGTACAACCCGTTTCACGAGCACCGCTATCGAGGACGGCCTGATGAACCTGTCGGTCCATACCGCCGGCAAACAGGGGTAATAAAGAGGGATGGACATTGATAATACGACCACGCCACTGTGACACAAAAGCAGCAGACAAAATGCGCATATAACCCACCAATACAACCAGATCAATGCGGAACGCTTCCAGCTTGTCTGACAGGCGTTGATCATAGTCCTGCCGCTTCAGGCCTTTGGGATCAAGATAAAAGGCCGGATATCCCCGGTCTTTGGCGCGGGACAGGATGAGTGCATCAGCCTGATTGCTGAGTACCAGCTCAATGGTAGCGGGAAGGTGCTGCTGTTCAATGGCCTGCGCCAGGGTCAGCATATGTGTGCCGCGGGTGGAGCCTAACAGACCCAGGCGCAGGCGGGTCATGAGGAGACCGCTTCTTCTGGCCGCAGGGTTTGCATCATCTGGATGCGGCGATTCACCAGGCCGGCTGTGCCGATGTCCTCACGGTGGTACAAGGCGCCCTGAACGCGGCTAATATCCGCTTCGGCCATGGCTTCCGCCTCAGCCAGAGTCGGTGCTATTCCCAGCACGGCAACCGTACGCGAACCGGTGGCATACAGCTTGTCGCCTGCCTCGTCAACGGCGGCATAATAGAGCTGCTCACTGTTGACCACGGTCGAAACATCAATCAGGCTGCGCTTGCCGGGGCCATCAGGATAGCCCACCGGAACTGCATATTTGCAAACAGTGGCCAGTGCTTTGAAACG
>JAOZVT010000368.1 GCA_025869455.1 Prosthecobacter sp. | reverse complement strand
ATTACCACGACCCCGGCCACCACAACACTATGGCCCACCTCGGCGTGCGCACCGCTACTCATAAGCTCATCTACTACTGGAAACAGGACGCCTACGAGCTCTTCGATCTCACCGCTGACCCTACGGAGCAACGCAACCTCCTCTATTCCTCGAGCGACGCCCAAAAGCCCGAAGTCGCTGCCAAGTTCACCGAACTCAATAACGAACTCACCCGCCTCCAAAAAGAATACAAAGACGACGGCCTATACGCCGACCCCGCCACCTGGCCCCAAACCAGCGCCGACGGCCCCTTCAACGACTACCAGCCCATCGGCATGAAATCCGTCGCCGAAGCCATCCAATCCACCGCTCAATAAGCCATTCAGGCACATCCGCCTGCCATCTACGGCCGAGCGCCTACGCTTTCACCAAGCCCCCGCGAGAGGAGCGTGGACACTCCTGTCCGCCTTCTCCCCATCGCGGCGCAGCCGCCATTTCAAGTGGATGCAGGCACTACTGCCGACAACCCGAAAGCCAATCGACCTTCCTTCTCACAGTAGCTCTCCCCCAGCCCCAAAGGGGCGCGACAACAAAGCGCAGGGCATCGCCCCGGGTAATTTCGTGACGCCATTCCCTTACTCCTCCACATCCCACACCAAAATCGTCCCATCATCCGCCACACTTCCCAGCCGTTGTCCGTCGGGAGAAAAAAACGGATCGCTCATCCGGCGTGAAGGGGTCAACGCTGCCCACAAGAGCTTGCCCGAAAGCGTGTCATGAAGCCTGATAATGCCATGTTTTTCAGCATCGTGGTCCGGGAACTGACCGTTAAAAAAGAGGCGGCCAGATGTCAAAACAACATATTGGCTCCCATCAGGTGAAAAAATGGTATGGAGGAGATCGCTACCTTTAAAGGTCTTCTCCGCGACCAGCTCCAACGTCTGCAGGTTGTAAATGAACATTCCAGGATGCCCAATATAAAAATATCTCCCGCCAGGGATCAGCCCGCTTTGGCCCCCGGTGGGTCTTTTTAACTCACGTTTCCCCAGTTCTGTGACCTCTCCTGTGGGCAGATTTACCTGGGTCAAGGTCATGCTCTTGCTGGCCCAGGGCATACGGTCGTCACCCTTGATGAGAAAAAAGTTCTGCCCGTCCTCGGTCAGGTGGCCGCTGGCTTGTTTGAATGACTGGATGATTTCCCCGGTCAGATAGTTAAAAACACAGGCGGTCGAGGCAGAGGCGATGGCACGATGGTCATCCATCCATATAATCCGGGTTTTATCAAATTGTCCCACTGGCAGCAGGGGTTC
>JAOZVT010000367.1 GCA_025869455.1 Prosthecobacter sp. | reverse complement strand
AGCTGTTTTAGTTAGCAGCAATACAGCCGCCACAAACAAAACCATCACTGGTGGGTCCATTAAGGCTTTTAGTGCTAGCTACACAGGAGGCACCACGAATAATAGCAACGTCATTACCTCAGTCACATCCACCTCCAATCTGACCGTAGGTATGCCCATTTCTGGGAGTGGAATTCCTTCGGGTGCCTACATTACGGCCATCAACGGGAACTCCATCACCATCTCAGCCAATGCCACAGCAACCAATGCAGGTGTGGCTTTAACCACACAGACACCAGATTTAATCTTTCATCAGTATGGCCAAGGAACATTGACGGTGGCCTCAACGATCACGGGTAACAGTTCACTGACCATTGCAGGGCCTGCCACAACATCCCCAGAGCAGTTTGGAACAACGGGAGTCGTTAAACTCACGGGTAACAATACTTACACGGGTGCTACTTACGTAACAGGTTCGGTTCTGGAAATTTCTGACACTGCTGCCTTGGGTATCAATCCTGCCAGTGTGACCAATGGGCATCTCACCCTAAATGGTGGCACCCTGCGTTGGACGGGTGGAGTAGCTTCCCTTGGTAATCGCGGCATTGATCTCCAAGGCGGAGGCGGTGTAATTGACGTCGTCAATGAAACGGGAAATTTAATTGTAGGCACGGGAATTAGCGGCACGCAGGCTTCTGTCACTTCCAACCAAATTTTCCGTGGAGACTTAGTCAAGATGGGCGCGGGCTCACTGACGTTCCTGGGAAATAATGCCAGCTTCCAAGGCTTGATGGATGTGCGGGAAGGGAGCCTGATTGTGATGGCAGACAATGGCAATGCCAATGCGGGCTCTACCACACTATTAGGCACCAGCCGAACACTCGCAGATGGCACTATTCTACGCACAGGCACAAATTTCCAGGCATTCCTGGGAAATGGTAATAATGGCGGTGATTGGAATATTGAAGAGTTCTTCACTTTTGAAGGTAGTAACACCTTCACCTATGGGAGTCTCTTGGATATCAATGCCAACCTCGCCGTGGATAGTCTGACCGATCAACTCAATCTAGGCAGCCGCCGTCCCTTGAATCTTAATGGGGTCTTGAATTTGCAAGGTACAGCTACCTTCGATGTCACCTCCAACGGTATTCTCCGGCTCAACAATAGTTCCGGTTACCTCACTGGGAGCGGGGACATTGTCAAAGATGGACAAGGGCAATTGCACTTCCGTGCTAATACCCCGGATTGGAAAGGGAATCTCGTGATCAAGCAAGGCGCTGTCTATGCAGGGAACCAAGCCGATGTCTTGGG
>JAOZVT010000366.1 GCA_025869455.1 Prosthecobacter sp. | reverse complement strand
CCTTGTTTATAAGAATGATGATATTGGAATGGCAGCATGTGAAAACATTTACAGTCAACTGTCATTCTATAATTTTGTGCGAGTTTTTTACCTTACTCCACAATGTCAGGATCATCACAATGAGTTAGAATCTTTGCTGTGTTCTATAAAACCTTAGATTGATTAGACGTTAAACCCCACCACGATATCATGGTGGGGTTTTATAGTGTTCTTTGGGAATAAGTCAGTTGGGTCTGAAGGGTGCGTAAGTAAGCTAACGATTGCATGACAAGTGAAGTGTTGAGACGTCCTAGAGCGTTATAAAATTGCCATCCGCGTAAAATCAGTCTATCAAACGACATGAAACTTCACCCCAATTATCAAGCCGTGGTTCCTGGACTCTGGCCCAAGGAATAAATCCATAGACCCTTAAATACCAGAAGGTAGAGGATCTGGAGCTTCGGACGGGCCGCCGCTTGAGCAATTTGGAATTGGTCATCGCCAGTTTTCTCTACGTGCTCAAGGAAGGTGGTTCAAAGCGTGTCTTAGATGTTCCCAGCATTGCCGAGGTAACCGTTTACGGATAATTTCGCCGTTCGGCTAAAGCAGACCTCTGGGACAATGCCATAGAGCAAATGAACTGGCATGACGGCAGCAATCTCTGCATGATTAACTCCATCCACGTCAAGGTTCCTCCCGATGGTGTTATTCCCGACCGCAGCCAGGAAAATCCAACCATGGGCTGACTTAACACGAAATTGCATGCGGCGGTGGGCGGGGCTGCGAGCCTCAATCTATGATCCTGACTACGCAGTCCTAGGTGGTGAGTCATGCACACGCACCTCACGAATCGGTCGAGACTGTGCAAGTGCTCATTCATAAGACTTAGTACAGACAGCGACTGCCCGTGCAGCTAATGAATTGAAATGTAATATATGGTAAGCGTTCTGTGGTGCCATATTCATGCCTCACTGCATATCCGATGGTTATCCACAAGCCCCATGGGCATGACCAGCCAAGGTCGTGATACAATAGAAACCAAGGAAGCCACACCAGCATTTGCTGGGTGGCTTTTTCGTCTTCTAACCAAATCCACTCCATCAAAAAAATAGTTCTTTACCATGAGCACGCCAACAAACGCATTCGTCGATTTCAAAGAAGTGAAATCGCGGGTCGGCATCCTCCAAGTTCTCGAACGCTACGATCTGTTGGGCTTACTCAAGCGCTCAGCAGATCGCCTTTCAGGTCCTTGTCCTCTGCATCAAGGTACCAATCCGACGCAGTTTCGGGTGTCAGTCTCACGCAATTGCTTCAACTGCTTCGGCACCTGTGGTCGAGGCGGCAACGTCATCGACTTCGTTTCGCTCCGGGAAGGCATCTCTTTCCGGGACGCTGCGCTGCTTCTCCAGGAGTGGTTCATGCCTGACAAGGTCACGAATCGTCCTGCTGGAACAGCACCCAGGCAGACGAAGGATGCTTCCCCCCGCCCGTCTTCTCAGCCACTTCAACCGCCGCCGACAGTCGCCGATGACCAGGATGAGGAGGGCGAAAACCCGCCGCTTTCATTCGCTCTGAAGGCACTCAAGCCCGATCACCCCTATCTTACCGAGCGAGGCCTCACCGAGGCCACGATTGCAAGCTACGGCATCGGCTATTGCGCCCGCGGCTGCCTTCGCGGACATGTCGCTATCCCCATCCGCAATCGCGATGGTGCTCTCACAGGCTACATCGGCAGATGGCCGGGAGACCCACCGTCGGGTCAGGGCAAATACAAGCTGCCGAAGGGATTCCGAAAAAACCGCGAGGTCTTCAACATTGATCGTGTTGTACACGCGGATTCGTCGGACCCCATACTGGTCGTCGAAGGCGTCTTTGATTGCCTTCATCTCGTCCAGCTTGGATTCCAGGCGACCGTTGCCATCCTTGGTTCCTCGCTGTCTCCACGTCAGGAAACTCTGATCCGGGAAGCAGCGGGTGCCAAACGGCCATTGTATCTGCTCTTCGATGCAGATGAGGCAGGACGAAAAGGAGCTTCAGAAGCCGCTATGAGCTTATGCAGCTCTTCCATCGTCCGTATCATCGATATCGGCGCATACCAACCGCAGCCTGAACTGTTGGAACGTTCGCAGGTTGATGCTCTTCTTAAACAATACGGAGCCCTTAACCCATGAACGTCGTTCCCCGATTTTCTCTAGGTCGGCTTTATGCCACACCTGGAGCGATGCAGGCTTTAACGTCGTCCGACATTCAAACGGCCCTTTCCCGTCACCTTAAGGGTGATTGGGGAAACTGTGTTCGGAGGACATCGAAGCCAACAACGATGCGCTTCAGAACGGAACCCGGCTTCTTTCTGCCTATAACGGAGAGAACGGTATTCGTTTCTGGGTCATCACGGAATGGGATCGCTCTGTAACCACAGTGCTGCTTCCCTCCGAATACTGAAAGGACTCTGAATCGGCTGCAAAGCCGCCACTCGCGACTCGCTTCAAAACATGGAGCCGTCCCGCTTCGAGCGCGAGAGTGTAAACCATGAAGCAACCTGCATTTGCAGGCGGACGGCGAGGAGGATGACATTGAAACAACTCGAATTGTTCCTGCCGAATCCTTCCAACCCTCCGGCACAACGAGGACGAAAGTCCGCGCCCCAGGAGTTGAAGGTCATCAGTCTGCGGGAGTGCCCCTCCCCAGAATCCCTGATGTTAATGGACTGTCCGGCTAAAGCCGTGGAATACTGGCACCGCCACATCACCACATCCCAGCAATACAATGCAGACGTGGAATGTGTGGTGGTGCTCGTGCTCACCACACGGCTGCGGATTAAAGGACATTATATTGTGTCCGTTGGATCGCTCAATGAAGCGATGGCGCACCCGCGTGAAGTCTTCCGCATCGCCATCATGGCCACAGCCCATGCCATCGTGCTCATGCACAATCACCCGAGCGGCGATTCTTCTCCCAGCCCTGCCGACACGTCGCTTACCAGACGCGTCCGCGAGGCTGGAGAGCTTCTTCGCATTGAGTTGTGCGACCACATCATCGTTGGCTATCAGCGTTACTTCTCTTTCAAAGAGAGCTGTATCATCTGAAGCCCCAGGATGTTATACAACCCTGATCAGACCTAGTTCTGATCAGGGTTTCCTTTTGAGCGAGACTGCTCATTTAACGCAACGAAAGGCTATTCGGAATGCTAACTTAACGAAATTAAGTCACTCTTCGAGGCGATGATTATGTTGCGTGGCAACCTCACGATGCGCTCATCCGGTCCGCAGCCAGCAGTGGCAGGAAGGTGTCCACGGCATTCCTCAGTTATGTCGATGCCAATGACCGCAATATCCCCGTCAGCCAGCTCCCACAAATCTGGGCAACCGTCCAAAGCAGGAGTCTGCTTCCCATTCTCATGGGGGTCTGGACCGAGGCGACGCAGGAATTTCATGGTATTTGGAAACTATGTGCATGTTACAGTTGTAACATATCGGACGCAACGATTTTCTCCATTGATTGGGAGTGCCACGTCCTCAGGAAGCCAGTGCAGCGCTTTGCGAAGCTCTCAGAGAAATTCTCCGAGAGGCTAGGACCGAAGCGGATTTGTCACTGAACGAACTTGGCAAACGGTCTGGCGTTGACCGCAATGCCATTAGCTTTGTTGAGCAAGGACGGCGCATCCCCTCTGTAGAGACATTAGCGAAGATAGCTTTCGGATTAGGGCTCCCAGCAAGCATTCTTTGGCAGAGAGCAGAAAGGCGGGCTCTGGGCAGCAAGGGCAAATAACACGTGAGATTTTACATTTCATATGAACTTACCAACATTCGGCATCTGGAGGCGAAAAAGGCCGGAGGTGATCAAATACTGGTACACTCCCATTGATCAAGGTTCATTCAGTACCAATGAGTTTTACAGCCAGATTGAAGGCTGGCTTCAGGAACGAAAGTTCCCGGGGATCGAAGTGACACGTGAGGAATTCAGCGAAGGAGGTGCCCTTTCGCCTCTTCGGCAGTACCTACGCATCCGCCGTGAGCGGCTTGTTTTTGATGTTTGCTCGGCCCCCTTCGGCGAAGCTTGGTTCTTTTCTGCCAGACAGGCCCAGATACCCGTCTCCCTCATGATCTGGGAGTTGTTGCTCATTCTGGCTGTCGTTGCTGCAGTTGCGTTTGGATACATCCAATTGTTTGGACTCATCGCCGGAAGCGCCATCATCCTGTTCAGTCTCATGGGTGGGTTCGTGTTGATGAGAAACGCTTTGACACTGGGTCTGCATGACTTGGACGCCTTCTTCCTCCGCATCCCTGTTTTCGGGACTTTGTATGAACTCGTTCGCAAAGAAACGTATCATCGCTTCGATACACGCGTGATGTTTCTGGATCAGACTGAAGCTCTGGTAAAGCGAGCTATTGAGGAAACGACGGCTGCCGGAGGTTTTAAGCAGGTGGAATTCAAGGAAGCTTACCCCGAGGCCCACCCTGCCCTTGCCTCCCTACTTCGACGCTTGGAAAGATGAGTCATGACCAACCTGGAACAGGCGCTTACCGAGCAGTTCTACCGTTTCGAACTTCCGGGACGAGGTGGTCAGATATGTCCTGCGCCGATTTCCATTGAGCCTCCGTTCCAATCATTCCCTGGTTATCATCCGCCCAAGCCAGGGCTCAAGGATGAAGGACGTAGGCATACTTTCTTCAGTGGGCTGATTGAGAAGTTTGGGCAGTCCATGGCTGCAGCAGACGAATCGCCACCCCCTGAAGAGGACGATCCCCCGCTACCGTTTCCTTGGGAGAGGCGGTCGGTTGTGGAGTTCCAGTTGTCACTGCCCCAGGATCGGAAGGGTCTAGCCACGATAATGGAGCCATTCTTGAGTTCTCTAACCCTGTGCAGCGAACCTGTTAGTTTCGAGATCTTAGGGGTATGTGGTGAAGCCCTGCTCCAGATCGCGGCAAGCGTTGAGGATGCGCCCCTCATCGAACGTCAGCTTTCTCTGCTGTTTCCTGGGATGTTGATTACAGCGACGGAAGATGGACTAGCGGATGCGTGGCGACAAACGGGCAGCTCTTTTGCCATCTGCGAATGCGGCCTGGAGCGGGAGTTCATGCTGCCTCTAACCATGCCGCGTGTGGATCCCTATTTCCCGCTGCTTTCGGCTATGGCCTCTCTTGAGGAAACGGAACTCGGCATCCTCCAGGTACTCTTTGAGCCCGTCCGACATGCCTGGGGTAGCGAAGGACTTCTGGCAGTATCCGACGGCGACGGAGGTTCATTCTTTGTGAATCGGCCCGAACTCTTAACCGGAGCCAAAGTTAAATTCTCGAGGCCACTTCATGCTGCTGTTATCCGCTTTGCATCTTCAGCCGAAAACTCCAAACGCGCATGGGCCATTGTCGCCGACATGATTTCGGGATTCGTGGCTAATGCGGGCGAGGCAGGCAATCGCCTGATTCCTCTCTCAAATGATGGTTACGAAGCACAGGATCATGAACGGGACCTGATTCTCCGCCAATCAAGACGAGTGGGTATATTGCTCAATCAAGAGGAACTTTGCTGGCTACTACGCTTCCCCGAAAATCCTCTCACTGCCTCACTTTTGAGGTCAGACAGTGGTCGCACACGTTCCGCTCCTATTTTCGCTAATCAGCCCTCCTCCCTTCAGCTTGGCATCAATGAGCATGGAGGGCTTTCCAATCTTGCCTTCCTCAGCGACGAGAACCGTTTCCGTCATACCCATGTTATCGGTGCCTCGGGCACGGGTAAATCAACCCTCCTCTTCAATTTGATCCGACAGGACATTGAAGCAGGTGCGGGAGTAGGCGTACTCGACCCACATGGCGACCTGATCGAAAAGATCCTCGGGATCATTCCCGAGCACCGGATCAAGGATGTGATATTACTCGACCCTTCGGACGAGGAGTATGTCATCGGGTTCAACATCCTGTCTGCCCACAGCGACCTTGAAAAAACCCTTCTCGCTTCGGACCTTGTTTCGATCTTCGCCCGGCTCTCGACTAGCTGGGGGGACCAGATGAACAGCGTCTTCCAGAACGCGATTCTCGCCTTCCTCGAAAGCAGCACTGGTGGCACCTTAGCGGACCTCCGGCGCTTCCTGCTCGATAAAGACTTCCGGTCAGCCTTTCTGAAGACTGTGGACGACCCTGAAGCCGTCTTCTACTGGGAGAAAGCCTTTCCGCAACTCGGTGGCAACAAGTCCATCGGCCCCATTTTGACTCGGCTGGAATCGTTTCTATCGCCCAAATCCATCCGGCACATGGTTTCAGAGAAGTCGAACAACCTCGACTTTGCCGAGATCATGAACAGCGGCAAGATACTCCTGGCCTGCCTGCCCCAGGGACGGATGGGCCGCGAGAATTCCTATCTCCTCGGCAGCCTGCTGGTGGCAAAATTTCAGCAGACGGCCATGAGCCGCCAGTCGCTCGCCGAAAAGGACCGAAAGCCGTTCTGGCTCTACATTGACGAGTTCCAGAACTTTGCCACACCTTCGATGTCTGAGCTGCTTTCGGGTGTGCGCAAGTATAAGATGGGAATGACGCTAGCCCAACAAAGCATGTCTCAATTGAGACAACATCCGGAGTTGGGCGACTCGGTGCTGACCAACACCTGCACGCGGATCGTCTTTCGTCCCGGCGACGAGGACGCCCAATCCATGGCGGCGGGCTTTGCGCATTTTGATTCCAAGGCACTCATGAGCCTCTCCGTTGGCGAAGCCATCTGCCGCATCGGGCGCAGCGATGCGGACTTTAATCTGCGTGTGCCGTTTGATGACGGAGCGGAGAATGAATGCCTTGAAGAAAGACGCCTTGAGGTTATCGAAAGTTCGCGCAGGCAGTATGGGCGGCCCAAAGCTGAGATTATCCCTGAAAGGGTGGAAAACAGCACCGAACCGCACAAGCCTTCTCTTGCAGCGGAGAGACAGGAAAAGAAGTCTTTCCAACCGGAACCAAGGAAACCAGATGCAGGCGAAATGGCGCAGGAAAAGGCAAAGGCACCTTCCGCATCCTCTGCGGCTCCCAGCTCACCCTCTTTATACAGCCCGACTGCGATCCGAGATGATGTGGAGGCCCTTGGACGCGGCGGAGCGGTTCACCAAGCGGTGCAATTGGAACTCAAGCAAATAGCCGAGACGCACGGGTTCAGGGCTGTCGTGGAAAAACAGATATCTGGTTCCTATGAGACAGTAGATCTCTACTTGGAACGAGGTAGCACGATCATCGCCTGCGAGATTTCAGTGACAAACACGCTCGAATATGAGCTGAAGAATGTAACCAAATGCCTGAAGGCAGGATTCCCATTGGTAGCGATGGTCGCGCTAGACGCAGGAAAACTAACAAAGCTTGAGGCAGCTATTCGCAATTCCCTCTCCGATGTGCAGACCACGCAGGTACAATTCTTTCTGAAAGGTGACTTTGTTACCCTTCTTCAGTCGATGGTGCTTAAAGAGGTCCAGGCCCCAAGTGGAAGAGAAAAGCTGCGTAAGGGCTGGAAAGTCAATACGACCACTGTTGAAATCAGCGAGGAGGAGGCCAGGGAGCGCGCTGCAAGCATAGCCTCAGCAATGGCAGACTCACTCAAGAGCCGGAAGCGTTCCAAGGACTCATGATGCGACACCCCCCTTCCTCCCAACAGGGGGGGCAAAATTGGGGGGGCGTTAACGAATAGGATTGCAGAATGTGAACAATTGGAGATGCATGTACATTGGGGGGGGAATTTTCACCTAGGCTTGCCCCCTGAATCCATGAACAAGAAAGATCTCAGCGAACGCGACATCTGCACCAAAATTCTCACCCCTGCCATTCAGCATGCGGGTTGGGAGCCGCATTTGTTTCGTGAGGAGGTGCTGACGAAGGGCCGGGTCATTGTCCGGGGTAAGATGGCTTCGCGGGTGCAGAATCCGGCGGCCAAGGGCGGGCCAAAACGGGCGGACTATGTTCTTTATGGGCTGCCCAATGTCCCGCTGGCGGTGCTGGAGGCGAAGAGGAACATCTTTGATCTGGGCAGGGGCATGCAGCAGGCGCTGGATTATGCAGAGATGCTGGACGCGCCCTTTGCCATCAGTTCCAATGGGGATGGGTTTCTCCTGCATGACCGCACGGGCATCACACAGCCAGTGGAGCGGGAGCTTTCGCTGGAGCAGTTCCCCACGCATGCGGAGTTGTTGGCCATTTATCAGCAGTGGAAGGGTCTCACGGAGCCAGACCAGTTGAAACTGATGGCGCAGCCTTATCATCAGGACAGCACGGACAAGCAGGCGCATTATTATCAGAAGGTGGCCATCAACCGCACGCTGGAGGCCATTGCCAAAGGCCAGCAGCGCATCCTCCTGGTGATGGCCACGGGCACCGGCAAGACGTACACTGCCTTTCAGATCATCTGGCGTCTGTGGAAGGCCAAGGTAAAAAAACGCATCCTGTTCCTGGCGGACCGAAACATCCTGGTGGACCAGACGATCCAGCAGGACTTTGCCCCCTTTGGCGAGGTCCTGCACAAGATCAGCAACCGCACTGTTAAAAAGAACTATGAGATTTATCTCAGCCTGTATCAGGCGGTCACAGGTGTGGAGGAGGTCAAGCAGATCTACCGGCAGTTCCCGGAGGATTTTTTTGACCTGGTGATCATTGACGAGTGCCACCGGGGAAGCGCGGATGAGGACTCGGCCTGGCGGGACATTTTAGATTACTTCCAGACGGCGACGCATATCGGTCTCACGGCCACACCGACAGAGACCAAGGACGTTTCCAACACCCGTTACTTCGGCGAGTCACTTTACACGTACTCGTTGAAGCAGGGCATTGAGGATGGTTTCCTGGCGCCATATAAGGTCATCCGTGTGGTCACGGATGTGGATGCCCTGGGCTACACGCCGGAGAAAGGCAAGACGGACAAGTACGGACAGGACGTGCCGCAACAGCAGTACAATACCAAGGACTTCGACCGCAATCTCATCCTCACCCAACGGACAGAGCATGTGGCACGCCGTGTTTGGGAGTACCTGCAGGGCACAGATCCCATGGCCAAGACCATTGTGTTTTGTGATGACCAGGCCCACGCGGAGCGGATGCGCCAGGAGCTGGTAAAGCTCATCCCTGAGGCTGCCAGCAACCGCCGTTACGTCGTCCGCATCACGGGCGATGATACGGAAGGGAAGGCCCTGCTTTCCTACTTCATTGACAATGACGAGCCTTATCCGGTCATCGCCACCACGTCGAAGCTGCTTTCCACCGGAGTAGATGCCAAGACTTGCAAGCTCATTGTCCTGGACCAGTCCATCGAGTCCATGACGCTGTTTAAGCAGATCGTCGGGCGCGGCACGCGCATCCGAGAGGATTACGGCAAGCTGTACTTCACCATCATGGACTTCAAAGGAGCCACCCGCCTCTTTCAGGACGCGGCCTTTGATGGGGAGCCTGTGATGTGTTACGAGCCTGGTCCAGGAGACCCCATCGTGCCGCCTGCGGATATCGAGGATGGGCCGGCCAATGCCACCCAGGAACCCACCGCCCCGTATGAACTGGACGGCGTCACCGGCAGTGACGATGCCACAGGTCCGGCTACCGCTCCAGGCCCCACGCCAGGAGGGCGCATTCGTTATGTGGTTGACGATGTCACTGTGCGCACAGCTATTGAGCGCTCCCAGTATCTGGACGAAAACGGCAAGCTCATCACGGAGGATTACCGTGTGTATCTGAAGGATGAAATGAAGCGCGCCCTACGCAGCCAGTTCGCCAACCTGGATGATTTTCTGCTTCGTTGGAATGATGCGGAGCGCAAGCAGGCGGTGGTGGATGAGCTGCGGCAGCTTGGCATTGATATCTCCCTGCTGGCCCAGGCGGTGCCCGGCGGCCAGGATCTGGATGCCTTTGACCTCGTCTCCCACATCGCCTTTGATCAAAAGCCGCTGACACGCAAGGAGCGGGCAGGCCGGGTGAAGAAGCGCAACTACTTCGCCAAATACGGGGAGCAGGCGCGAGGTGTCCTGGAGGCGTTGCTGGAAAAATACGCGGATCACGGCATCACGGATATTGAGGACCCCGCCGTGCTTGAACTCCCCCCCTTCACTGCGCTAGGGAGCAAGACGCAGATCCGCCGCGTCATCTTCGGCGGAAATGACAAGTATTCCCAAGCCATCACCGAACTCGAACAAGCCCTTTACGAGCGCCAGGCCGCCTGACGTCCCCCCCGACCATTCAATGAATCTTAGCAGTACCATCAAATCCATCCAGGACATCATGCGCAAAGACGATGGTGTGGATGGGGATGCCCAGCGCATCGGCCAGCTCACCTGGATGCTTTTCCTCAAAATCTTTGACCAGTGTGAAGAGACCTGGGAAGACGATGCCCTGGACCAGCGGAAGACCTACCAGTCCCCCATTCCTGAACCCGCCCGCTGGCGGAACTGGGCCAAGCACATCGAGGATGACAAGGGGAAGAAGAAACCTCAAATCTCCGGCAGCGAGCTGATCCGCCATGTACAAGATGTGGTCTTCCCGGCCCTACAGGATCTCGACATCGCCTCCTACGCTTCGCGGGTGGCCCTGAAAGAGAGCACGGAAAAGGCCAAAGACCAGGCACGCACCATTGCCGAGGCCCGTGCCCGTGTGGTGCGGGAGGTCTTTGCAGACACGAATAACTACATGAAGTCCGGCACGCAGATGCTGGCCGTCATTGAGAAGCTGGATGAGGCCGTGAACTTTCACGACATCAAGAGCCGTGGCCAGCTCGGGGACGTGTATGAGCAGATCCTGAATGACCTGCGCAGCGCAGGCAATGCCGGAGAGTTTTATACTCCGCGCGCACTCACGGAGTTCATGGTGCGCATGGTGAACCCTGACCTTAAAAAACGAGAGACCGTGCTTGACCCGGCCTGCGGGACCGGCGGTTTCCTGACCGCCACCATCGCCCATCTGGAATCGCAAATAGACGAGCGCTCCAGCGCCAAGGATGGCAAGGCCATCGCCCAATGCATCCGTGGCATGGAGAAGAAGCAGCTTCCCCACCTGCTGTGCGTGACCAACATGCTCCTTCACGGTATCGAGGTTCCTGCGATGATCGAGCATCGCAATACGCTGGCCCATTCCTGGAACGACTGGAAGCTGACGGAACGGGTGGACTGCGTCATCACCAACCCGCCTTTCGGCGGCATGGAGGATGACGGCGTGGGCGCGGACTATCCCTCAGACATCCGCACCCGTGAGACGGCGGACATGTTTCTGGTGCTCATCGTCAAGAAGCTGCTGAAGGAGAAGGGCGGGCGCGGGGCCGTGGTGCTGCCAGACGGCACCCTCTTTGGAGAAGGCGTGAAGGCCAAGGTGAAAAAGCTGCTCATGGAGGAGTGCCACCTGCACACCATCATCCGCCTGCCCAATGGCGTTTTCAATCCCTACACCAGCATCAAGACCAACCTGCTGTTCTTCACCCGTGGCAGGCCTACCGATACCATCTGGTACTACGAGCACCGCTATCCCGCAGGCGTAAAGAGCTATTCCAAGACCCGCCCGCTGAAGGTGGAGGAGTTCCAGCCTATCGCGGACTGGTGGGGCAGTGAGGCCGATGGTTTTGCTTCCCGCACAGAGTCCGAGCAGGCCTGGAAGGTGGACTTCAAAAAGCTCAAGGAAGAGGCCGAGGCCAAAGCCCAGCCGCACTGGACGCAGGCGGAAGCACTCGGTAACCAGGCCGCTGCCCTCGTCAATGAGGTCAAAGACCTGCGGGACAAGGTCAAAGGAGAAAAGGACAGCTACAAGCGCACCCTGGCCGAGCTGGAAATTTCCACACGGACGGACCGCATCGAAGCCCTGCGCCAGCAGGCCCGCGACCAGCAGACCCAGGGGGACCGCCATTACTGGCCCATCTACAACCTGGACGCCAAAAACCCCAATACGCTTGAGGAGGAAACGCATGATCCGGACAAGTTGCTGGCCAAATATAAGGCTCTGCAGGCCGAGATCGCCGACACGGAAGCCCAGTTGAAAAAAGAGCTCTCCGCCGCCCTGGCCCATCACTTTGAAGGGGAAGCTGCCGCCTGATGAACGCTGACACTTTTATCAGTAACTTTGGGCATCTGGTGAATGCACCAGGCGGTGTGGGGAAAATTCGTGATTTGATCTACCATCTGGCGTTTGCGGGTGACTTGGTTGATCGATCAACTGAAAATGCTTCTGATCTGATTGAGAAGTTGACTAGCACGGAAAGTCCGACAGGCCGAATCCGCCGTCAGAGTTTAGAATCTGCCAAAGAATATTATCCGATTCCTCCTCATTGGAGGTGGGTTAACATCGGTAGCATTGGTCATGATTGGGGACAAACAAAACCACCCGCTTCATTTACTTATATTGATGTATCAGCCATTGACAACAAGAAGGGAGTCGTTGCGGAAGGAGCCGAGGTTGTCTCGGCGGCTAATGCCTCAAGCAGGGCCCGTAAAATAGTCAAAAAAGGAACGGTTATCTATTCCACGATTCGCCCATATCTGCTAAATGTAGCAGTGATTGAAGAGGACTTTGAGCCTGCACCAATTGCGAGCACAGCGTTTGCCATTTTGCATCCTTATGAAGGAGTTGAAGCAAAGTATGTTTACTACTATTTACGCAGTCCAGCCTTCGTGAACTATGTCCAAGGTGTCCAATCGGGTATTGCTTACCCTGCGATCAGTGATCAGAAATTTTTTGCTGCTTCTTTCCCTCTGGCTCCCACCGAGGAGCAAAAACGCATTGTAGCCAAAGTGGATGAACTGATGGCCCTGTGCGACCGGCTGGATACACAGCAGAAAGAACGGGAGCGGCAGTTTTCTGTTTTGTCAAGCGCCTGCCACGCCCGCCTAGCTG
>JAOZVT010000365.1 GCA_025869455.1 Prosthecobacter sp. | reverse complement strand
CCTCTCGCACACGGGTGCAGTAGGCTTCAAGGTTTTCACTTGTATTGCTGGTGCATTCCACCTGCATCACCGCCCGAACGAGGGTGGCGTAGTCAACTCCCGGAAATTCGCTGTGCAGACTTTTTAGCAAGCAGCGCAGCCTGTTTGGATCGAGTGTAGTGCTCATGCGTACCTTTCTAAAAAAGATTAAGACATGCATAATATTTTATAAAATTAATCGTTTGTCCAGCTTTTCTGCAAAGGGTTGCTGTTTCCAGATCTCCGTTATTCCTCGGAAATTCAGATTTTGAGGCCAAGATTCAGAGCAGTCATTCAACCCAACGAGCATTTTGCAGGACTCGCTAGAGACGTAATTAAAGCCTGTAAATCATTGAATATAAACATGTATTAACAAATGTAAAAGATGTTTACCCACGTCTTGCGGCTCGCCTCTTTGACGAACAGGTGTATGAGAGTCGATTGGAGAGGAAATGACCTTTTAGCTTTAAAAAAAGTGTCAATAATGAGCCTCCACCTCATTACATCCCGGCTAATACAAACCGGAAATTCTATCCCAAAAGCAAAATAATGCCGACGTTGGCAATCTGAAGAGCAGCGCTAAGCCGCATAAGCCGACGCTACAACAAGGGGATGAAATGTTTTTTTCAAAGTCTTCGCTCTGAGCATGTCCGCAAAAAAAATGAGCCGGGCAGGGGACTGGTTGCTGAAGGTTAAACAACCGCACCACTTTGAAACAGAACTCTGCTAAGATTCATCATGGATGAGCTTCATGTTTTCCTTTATGGCAGCCGGGGCTTCGTCCAGGAGATCCTGCCTACGCTTATCATGAGACAGCGCCACCGTGACCACCAGGATAGCCGCCCCCACCACCGCAACCACAAGAATGGTGATGAGAATCTTCTTCAGAAGCCCCGAATCATTAGGGTATCTACCGTGAGGTGTTTGTCCGCTGAGCATGGGAGACGTGAGTTATTGGAGATAGAACCTCAAAAAGCGAGCCTTGACCAGCCCAAATCAGGCAGACGTTCATTTAGTCGAATGGCTGAATCTGAAGCATGAGGCTGATTTTGGGGCCGACTTTCAACCCAAAAGGCCATGAACTCGACAGAGCCCGCGAAAGAGCTCTGCCCAAGTACTCCTGAGCTTTAGCTCGCAAAAAGCTCCGCCTAGACATTCGATCCACTCAGAGTGCGAGCAGGCCCGTTGCACTGCAACTTGTGACAAGGGGCAGGGGGATGAACAGTAAAGGGGACTGGAGAGTGCTGGTCAGTATCCGCGACGTCAGGCACGGCCGG
>JAOZVT010000364.1 GCA_025869455.1 Prosthecobacter sp. | reverse complement strand
GTCGGCTTCTCGGGCTTCGAGTATCGCGGGGGAGAGCCCCATAAAGGCTGCGGTGGGCATCTTTCTCCAAGCTCGAACACATTCCATCCGAGTAGATGCACGATGCTTTCCCCTTGGCTGCTGCTAGCCGTGTCCCTCAGCCATTCCTCAAGCACTCGTCTAAAGGCTAGACACCAGCGTCTGCCCACGCTCATCTTAGAGGCATGCCTTCTGACACAGTCATCCTGAAACATCTCCTCATCAGCGCTTCGGCGGGGTCGGGGAAGACTTATCAGTTGGTGCGGCGTTACCTGCACTTGCTGGCGCTGGGGCAGGAGGCGGAGGGGATTGCGGCGATGACGTTCACGCGCAAGGCGGCGGGGGAGTTCTTCAGCCGGATTTTGCAAAGGTTGGCGGAGATGGCGGAGCATCCTGAAACGGCGGGTAGCTTTTTTGCGGGCACGCAGCCGCCGGTGGCTCAGGACCTGGATTTCAGCCGGATGCTGCGGCGGGTCACGCGGCGGATGCATCGCCTGCGGTTGGGGACCATGGACAGCTTTTTTGCCAACGTGGCGGCCTGTTTCCCCATGGAACTTGGCCTGCCTGCTGGTGCCCGGGTGATGGATGAAGATGAGACGCGGCAGGCGCGCCGGGAATCTCTGGATGCACTGCTGGAGCGGCTTTACCAGGAAGATCACGGGGCAGCGCAGCAGGCGCTGATGGAGGCGTACAAACAGGCCACCTTTGGGGCGGAGGAAAAGACGGTGGACAGCACGCTGCAAGATTGGCTGGCAGAGGGGCTGACGCTTTGGGAAGATTCCTCGCCGGGGGCCGTCGTGTCTTCGGGGCCGGAGGCTCGCGGCTGGGGGGAGATCGGGCGGATCTGGAGTCAGCGGCTGGAAATGAGTGATCTGCTGGCGGCGATTGCCGACGTGCGGGCCACCTTTGTGCCCCTGAGCGATGCAGGTGCGACGCTGCTGGAGGAAACACTGGCGGCGGTGCTGGACACAGGGCCGGGCATGTCGCTGCCCAAGCGTACCAAGGAACTGCTGGAAAAAGTGCAGGAAAAGTGGTCTGACCTTTTGGCTGGGGATGCGGAGCTGATGTGGATGCGCAAAAAAACACCTGTCACAGGCGCTGCGGCACGGGCCTTGGTGAAACTGGTGCGCACACTGATGGCGCGGGAGTTTCTCGTCCGTGCGGAGCGCACGCGTGGGCTAGCGGCGGTGATCGTGCTGATGGCGCAGGAGTATGCCCAGGCGGTGCGTTTGCGCGGGCGGCTTTCCTTTGCAGATGTGCAGCGGCTGCTGTCTCAGGCGGCGGAGCAGGCGTCGCCCTGGGTAACGGGGGAAGGGGATCTATGGTTCCGCCTGGATGGTCGCCATCAGCATTGGCTGCTGGATGAGTTTCAGGACACCAGCCGCGTGCAATGGCGGGTGATCGGCGGCCTGGTGGATGAAGTCATTCAGGATGACGGCGGTGAGCGCAGCTTCTTCTCTGTGGGGGATCCGAAGCAGTCCATCTATCTCTGGCGTCAGGCGGAGCCGGACTTGTTTGACGATATCTTGCGCGGCTATCCCGCCTGTGATTCGCGCGGGCTGCACACGGCTCGTTTGAGCCAATCCTTCCGCAGCGCTCAGCCAGTGCTGGATACGGTGAATGCTGTGTTTGGGAATCGCTCGACGCTGGAGGAACTGCTACCGCAAGATTCCTTGAAGGGCTTTGCTTTTGAAAATCATACCGCTGCCCAAACGGCCCTGACCGGGCACGCGGCCTTGATTTCACCCGCGCCGACTCTGGATGTGGATGAGCCGACGACATATTTGTGCGGTGAGCTGTTGCAGCAAATTCAGCCGCTGCAGCGGGGGCTTAGCTGCGCCATTCTGGTACGGTCTAACAAAGAAGCTCGCGAGATCACCGAGTCCCTGCGTGCCAGCACTGGCATGGAAGTGGTGTGTGAATCCGATCAGCATCCATGCACGGACAATGGCATCACACTGGCTTTGCTTTCGGTGCTGACTTTGGCGGCCCATCCGGGGGATACACAGGCGCTGGAACATCTGCGCATGACCCCACTGTGGTCCGTACTGGAAAGCGGTGAAGGCTGGCGCTACAAGATCGCGAAAGTTCAGAGCCTCGTCTATGAGCAGGGCTTCGCGAAGTTTTTAGAGCAATGGACACCGCTGGTCTGGCAGGTGCATCCGCAGATGGATGACTTCCACTCCCGTAGGTTAGGGCAGATGGCCGATATCTCGGCGGAGTTTGATGCCGCAGGGAATCGGGATGTGGATGCCTTCATTGAGTTTGCCCGCGACTACCCTTTGCGCACACGCGGCGCGACTCAGGCCATCCAGGTGATGACCGTGCATGCGTCCAAGGGACTGGAGTTTGACGTGGTGATTTTGCCAAGTTTAGACGGCACCGCTTTGGATCAAGCTAGGCGTGAAGACCTTTTGGTTAGTCGGACAGAGGGGCGGGTGAATTGGGTGCTGGAGACCCCACCGAAGGTGTATGCCCAGCTCGACCCGACTCTGAGTGCCGAGCTTCAGGAAAGCCGCCGCCGCACCGCCTTCGAATCCTTGTGCCGCCTTTATGTGGCCATGACACGGGCCAAGCGCGGGCTGTACTTGATCGCCAAACAAGAGCCAAAGGCTGGCAAGGCCGTGAAGGAATCCAAGCTGCTACGCGCAACGCTAGGCCGTGAAAGCAGTCGCCCACTTTTTGAGGAGAGTCAGGGCATCGTTGAATGGGAAACCGGAAACGCGGGTTGGTATGAAGCACAAGACTTTGTGCCTGCTCCCGTGCCTGCGGTGGTCTTGTTGCACAAGCCGTTAGGCGAAACCTTGCGCGAGACTCAGCCTCTGCCGCGCCGTCGCACCCCTTCGGGAGAAGAAGATTTCAGAGTGCGCGGGAGTGTGTTGTTTGGGGAAGGGCGTGAGCCTGGGCGTCGCTTAGGAACCCTGGTGCATGAGCTTTTTGCAGAGATCGAATGGACTCCCGAAATGGCGGAGTTGGAGCAAAGTTGGTTAGCGAAGGAGCTGCTCACACCGGATGATTTCAGCGCCCAAGAAGGGCCGAGCGCTCAGGCCTTGGTCATGGTCCGGGAGGTGCTGTTGGCAGAAGATTGTTTGGCAGCCTTTGCTCCACCTAGCCCCTTCGCTGTGGTCTGGCGTGAACGTTCTTTTGACCTCGTTTTGAATGAGGAATGGATCTCCGGTACCTTTGATCGGGTGATGTTAGATCGCGATGAAGCGGGGCAATTCACTTCGGCCTGGATCGTGGATTTTAAAACCGATGTGGTGGCTGATGATGCTGCCCTGGAAGAAAAGCTGGAAGGCTATCGTCCCCAGATCGGCCTGTATCGTAAAGCCATCTCGAAGCTCACCGGCCTGCCCCCGATAGCGATTCGTTGCAGCCTTCTCTTCACGCGTTTGAAAAGACTGGTGGAGCTTTGATCCAAGGCGTGCCCGTCATCCTTCATTCATTCACGAATCGATAAAATAGTAGCTTCTTCGACAGCGGTAGAAAGACCTCCTTGGCGGCTTTCTGATGCAGAGGATTCACATTGTAGCGCTGTCGTGCCGCTTCATCTTTGAAGCTCAGGATGAAACAAAGGTCATAGGATGTATCCGAGTACGGGCCACCGATTCCATCCGTGCGTCCGACCCTTGCACTCTGGACCTCTGGAATGCCATGTTCAAAGGCATGGATTGCATCAATGACTTTCTGCTGATCTTCCTGACTGCCTGCATGCTTCAGCCAGATCAGGCCGATTTGCTGGAGGTCTCCAGATGCTTGGCCCGTTTGCCGAGAAAGCGTACAACTGGAGAAAAGTGAGAGGGCTGAAACCAATGCGAATAGGCGGCAAATAAAAGGAGTGGTCATGGTGAGTCGAGTTGAGTTCATAGCGTCGGGATGGTTCCTCCATCGATGACGTATTCGCTGCCGTGAATGGAAGCCGCCCGCTCGGATGCCAGAAAGGCAACCAACTCTGCAACTTCCCACGGCCAGCTCGGCCTACCAATGGGAATGCCGCCCAAGGCCCCCAGGATTCCCTGGCGTGCGGTTTCTTCGTCCGTGCCGCCACTTTCCGCTAGCCGTTTGACCAGTGCTTCGGATGCCGTCGTGTAGATCCACCCGGGGGAAACGGAAGTGACCCGGACACCTTTGCCACCAAGCTCTTTTGAAAGGGCTTTGCTGTAAGTGGTGAGCGCGGCTTTGGCGGCCGCATAGGCGATCGTTGATTCAGGCAGCGGAAGCTTTCTCTGAATGGAGGAAATGTGAATCACCACTCCGCTGCCGCGTTCGATCATGCCTGGCACCAACGCCCGATCCAGGCGGACGGCAGCCAGGAGATTGAGGTTAAGCTCATTGAGCCAGAGGTCATCGGTTAAGACTGAAAAACCACCGCCTGGAGAGCTGGAGCCACCCAGGTTATTGATCAGGATATCCACACCACCATAGACTGCGATAACCTGTTTGGAGACCTGTTCAGCACCTTCCAGGGTGGCCAGATTTCCAGCGATAAAATGTCCTGGTACGGTGGTGTCTTCTGGTGCTGTGCGTGCGGCTGAAATGACCTGTGCTCCCGCTGCGGCAAGCCTGCGAACGATGGCTTCGCCAGCGCCCTTGGTTCCTCCACTGACAAGAACGCGTTTCCCTGCGAACTCGGTGGGATCAATGCTGAATGAAGGGGTTTTCATTGAATGGAAAGGTGGGTGATTTTATCGTTATGGACGGTGAAGGTGTACTGAAGCTGGACGGGGCTTCCAGGGAACGTGCCCGACACCGTGGCCGTGGCGACAAACGCATCCTCAATGCTGTGGATGCTGCTCACTTCCGACTTAGGGTGATACTTCTGCGTCGTGTCTTTTATCCAGGCATGGATCTCTTCAGCGCCCTTATGGTCATGATTTTCATCATGAACCAATGCATCCGAAGCGAAGCAGGCTGCAGCGTCATCGATGCGGCCATCATTGGCTGAATTGAAGTAATCCGAAAGGACTTGAGGTGGTGATATTTTCATGGTTAGGCGAACTTGTTTTGGCAATCGAATTCAGACTGCTTTATACTGAGTCACAACCTTACAAAATGACAAGAACCCACAAAAAAAGTAAGTGACTTACCCGAGGGGGAAGCTTCGCAATGGACGCGCCTAACGGCTGCCGAAGGCGTGGAAAAGGCCCTTCGTAAATTGGAGGGGCGCTGGAAATTTTTAATCCTCTTCCAACTCTTTGGCGGCCAGGTGATGAGGTTCTCTGACTTGGAACGCGCGATCCCCGCCGTCACTCAGAAAATGCTGGCTCAGCAGCTCCGCCAGCTAGAGAAAGATGGCATCGTTCACCGCACCGTCTATGCGGTGGTGCCACCGAAAGTGGAGTATACATTGACACCCTGGGGACAGTCTCTTTGTCCCGTTTTGGATGCGCTCTTGAAATGGGCGTCTAACAACAAGCATGACTCTTAATCGCGAACATGCTTTTTGTGATCTCGCTGGGCGATGTTGAAAAAAACGTGTCCGCTTCCTGCCTGCGCTCTCAGTTTGCCGCAGCGCGGGCGCGGGCGATGACGAGCTGACGCAGCAGGAGCTGACTGCTGCCTTTGGCACCGGCGCTGAAACGCAGGGTATCACCACGCGCTTCGGTGGTCAGCGTGATCTGGCCTAGGCGATGCAGGCCATAGGTATTCGCATCGGGAGTGGCTTTGCTGGCATCCAGCACGGCATCTACGCGCTGACTGCCCAGGGAAACTTGGATGGGCAAAGGCTGGGTCAATTCAGGACAAGCGTAGTTTAAGACGATGTCATAGGTGCCGGGAGGCAGCAGCTCGATCCGCCAGTCCATTTCACCCACTGCGGCGGCTTCGGGGCTGGCACTGCTGTCAGGCGTCGGGTTGATGCTGCGGGCCAGGGCTGGCGTCAGGGCGATGAAGGCCCGTGTATTGCGCACAGGCATCGGCATGGGCGGCGTGATGGGGATCTCAGAAGGGGTCTTCAGTGACTGCACTGCTGCGGCTAGATCCACCACACCGCCACTGCTGATGATGCCTTGGATACGCTCGATTTCTTTTTGGTAAGGTGCTGGGTCGCTGGCTTGTGCGGCCAGCTTTTGCAAGTCCACAATGTATTTGCTCAGCAGCGGTAGATGCTTGTTACGCAATTGCATTTGGTAGATGGTTTCCATCTGCCGGAGCCGTGAATTTTCTCCACTGGCGGACACGGGAGCCGAGTTCACGGGAAGCGCTACCTGCGCTTGACCAACAAGTGGAATGAAGAGCGCCAGGCTCAGAAAAAAGATGCGCAGGTTCATTTTGATGACGCCTCCGATAAGCCCCAGGCACCGGGAGCAGGTTTTTGTCTTTTGGCCGCATCTTCGCGTTCTTGGAGGGATTCAAACAAGCCGTTTTCCATCATGCCACGACGGTCTTTGGGAGAAACGACTGCGGCCAGTCCCTGATCCACCAGAACGTTTTGGTAAAGGCCGATTTCAGGCAGAAAGACCAGCGCATTTGAGGTGCCATCTTTGTTTTTGGTCGGGCGTATGAGAATCCGCAGAGCCTTACCTTCCAGATAACCTGCTGTGAATTCCTGCGCGGTTCGGCCCAGGGAGGAGACGTCGCTATCCCCCAGTCCAAAGTGTTTGGCAAAGGCATTACTGCTGGCTTTGTCACTGCTATCGACTGGGGCACAGAGCAGCCAAAGCAGGCGAACCGTCAGGCGGCGGTTTTCGTGCTCCACCACGAAGCGGTCTCCACGATTTTCAGGATCTGCCACGAACCGTGCACCATCCAGATCCTCAAAGCCATTGAGGCCCCCATTGTTGCCTAAAATTCTCAGCGGGCCAGCAGCTTGGCCGCGACTGTTTTCCATGAGCTTGAGCAGGCGTTTCGTTTCCGCATCGGTGGCGTCTTTCAGCGCAGGGTTTGCGCCTGCTAGGCTGCGAAGACTTTCGAGGTAGCTCTCCAAGATGGGCTTTTGAACTTCGGCCAAAGCTTCGTTCATGGACTTTTTAAGCTCGTCTAAAGTAGGCCCTTCAGGCGCTGGGGTCGCAATGGTGGGCGCTTCGACAAAGGCGGGCAAGAGTCTGAGATTGCGAATGCGCAGCAGATTCCCTGGGTAACCAGAAGCTGCCGTGAGCCGCAGCGTGATGGGCGTACGGGTGAAGTTGACAGGACCCACTTGGATGGATTCAAAGGTGGTGTCGTCGTGGCTGAGTTTGACCTCAAAGGAACGTCGATTTTCAGCCGCCCCAGCAAGGAGGGAGACCTCGAAAAACTCAAACAACGCACTCTCCTGGGGCTGGGAGCGCCCTGGCACCAAGGTTCCAGGAAGGGAGGGCAGTTCCACCAAATTGGCCTCCAACTCTAGGTAGTATTTGCCAGGGGAGACGCGCAGATTGGTCCATTCTGCCCCACTGCCATTGGTGCGCCATCCGGTGATCAAATCCCCCCGAGCTTCGGCGGAGCCAATGAAACGTGCCTGCGCTGGCAAGAGTGGAAAGGCCAGCGACTGGGCTATACCGACATCATTGGTGGGATAGAGTGCTTTCAGCTCGGCCCGGCGTTGCTTGACTAGGCGTGCTTCTTCGTAATCGGCAACCTCCGCCAGTTCCTGCTCCACTTTGGCAAGCGCACGTTCATATTGATCCGTCAGCGTTTGAGAATCCGTCATGACTTGGCGCAAAAAAACAGCGCGGGCCACGGCCAAAGGAGCCGGGTCTGTGGTGGTTTGCGCCACAGTCGCTGAAGCAAAGAACCCGCAGCAGGTGAGGACGCTGAGTTTGCGAAGGTGGATGGTGGGGACGGGGATCATCATTTGCTAGCTGGCACCAGATCCACGGCCAGGAGTTGCATGAGGTTGTCTTTTAAAACGGTGCGCGCGCTGATTTTTAGTGGGCCGGAACCATCCGTGATTTTCAGGGTGCCCAAGTTCTTTTCTTGCGGGCCTTTGAGGGTGGTTTCCACATCTGCCATCAGGCTGAAACGGGTTTCTTGCACGGTCAGTGAGCCGCCTTCCAGGGGCGTACAGCGGTAGCGCAAGATGACCTCGTAGCCGCCTGGGGGAAGGTTATCCAGCTTCCATTCCGCCGAGGCTCCAGGCTTGGACCAGCCTGTGAGCAGGCCTCCTTCACGATGTACACCCGTCAGGTTGGCGGCGTCAATCGGCAGCCGAATCCGGTCTGGGAGCAGGCTGGATTTGATGGCTTGCTCGCGTGTCTGCAAAAGCAGAAGCTCTTTGGCTAAGCGCTCTAATTCGGTTTCCAGGCGCTTGCGTAGGTCACGTGCTTCAATGGCACCCGTGTAGTCCCGAGCTTCGGCTCGGCTTTTTTCCAGGAGTATCAACTCAGAAAGATGCTTTTTGAGCGGGGCAAGGCTGGCTTCCACAATGCTGCGTTGAAACGCCAAGCGTGTCATGTCCAGCGTGCGTTTTGGGTCAGGCTCAGCCGCAGACATGGACTTCGCGGGGGCTAGCAACGCCAGCCCGCTTAGCCACAACCAACAGCCGGACACGAGCGCGAGGTTCACAGAATTGAGAATAGGACAAAAAAGGGTGCTATTTCCACCTTGGAAATAACAAAACGATGGTAGCCATCCGCAGCCGGGAGGCAAGAGCTTATCCTTCTTGACTGTCGCTGCCTTTAACCCGAGCTCCGCGATTGATCACGGCCATCGGCTGCAAATCCTGGCCTCATTCGGCTCGATGCCTGTCGGTCCAGTATTTTAAATACAGCCCCTCAGTCTCCGAACCGCCTGAGACTCAGGCTTTTTTGCCGCTGTCTCGCACTGAATCGCGGAATCCGGGTTTTATAGGGCATCTAAAGGAGGAAATCTCAGCGCAACTGAATCCGAAGGCCCCGGCGTATGTTACGCAACTTTTGCAGCCCTCCTCAGTTTCAACACCCGTCATGAAATTCCCGTTTCTCCTCCTTCTCGCATCAGTATTGACTGCTCAGGCCACTGATTGGCCCCGTTTTCTAGGTCCCACAGGGGCTGCGGTGGTGAAGGAATCCAAGGTGCCCCTGACCTGGAGCGAGTCTGAGAACCTGGCGTGGAAATTTGTGTCCCCCGGACCCGGTTCCTCCAGCCCCATTGTGGTGGGAGATAAAGTCCTCTTTACCTCATGGTCAGGCTATGGGGATAAGGAAGGGGCCAAGGACATGAGCAAATTGCAGCGTCATTTGGTCTGCCTCAGCCTGGCCGATGGGCATAAAATGTGGGAGGCCGTGGTGGCCTCGTCTGCCACTGAAGACCCGTATGAAGGGTTCATCACCGAGCACGGTTACGCCACCCACACACCCGTCAGCGATGGTGAAAACGTGTATGTATTCTTTGGGAAAAGCGGTGCTTATGCCTTTGATCTGGAGGGGCGTCAGCTCTGGCACACCCCACTTGGGACGGGATCATGCAGCCGCCGCTGGGGATCGGGCGGTAGCCCCATCCTTTATAAAGACACCGTCATCATCAATGCCACCGATGAGAGCAAGGCCCTCATTGCCCTGGATAAGAAGACGGGCAAGGAACTCTGGAAAGCGGGCGGGGACATGATTGATCTGGCCTATAGCACCCCTTCGATCATCGAAACCAATGGCCGCACGGATCTCGTTTTTGCCCTGGCTCAGGAAATCTGGGGCATGAATCCTGAAACCGGCAAAATGCGTTGGTTTGCCACTCACAACCTGCCGGGGAACATCTCGCCCGTGCTGATTCAGGACCAAGATCGTGCTTATCTTTTTGGCGGATATCCCACGCAAGGCAGCACCGCCATCAAGCTAGGTGGCCAGGGAGACGTGACGGAAACCCATATCTTATGGAGCAGCAAAACCAGCTCTTATGTGCCCACGCCCGTCCTGCATGATGGCCGTCTCTACGTCGTCAATGATCAAGGCTTCGCCATCTGCATGGATGCCAAGACCGGGGAAGATGTCTTCCGCGAACGTGTCATCGAAAGCGGCGGCGGTCGTGGTAAAGGCAAGCCCTTCTACGCCTCACCAGTCTTGATCGGAGATCGCCTGTTCTGTGTCTCACGTCGTGGCGGCACCTATGTCGTCTCGGCTAAACCGACCTTTGAGAAGCTGGCTCACAATGTCATCGCAGGTGACGATTCGCAGTTCCACGGCACGCCTGCCGTCTCAGGAGACAGACTCATTCTCCGCAGTGACAAAGCGGTTTATTGCATCCGCGCAGGTAAGTGAAGCTGGTCGGGTTTTTCAGCTTCACGCGTTTTCACGCTGAAGCTGCCTAACCAATTCTTTGACTTGATGCGCCCGGCGGATGTCGCGGAACTGTATCTCGATACCCGCATTGGCGGCGGATGAGAAATCCACGCTGCCAAGACCTAGCAGCCCTTTCAGCCCGCTTTGGTGCACATCAATGCTGCGGATATCGCAAATCCGCACCTCTTTGGAACTCCGTCCCATGATGCCCCAAACCACTTCCACCCGCTCCTCCGTGACCATGTAATCTCGGGAGGCACGCCCAATGCCGATGATGATCAGCAAAGCTAAGGCGGAAAGCCCGCTCATAAGAGCAAACACAGGCTCAATTTGAACCAACATCCCAGTGGTGATGATCAGCAGCAGAACCAGGAACAAGGCCTTCCCATAACCTAGCCAGGAAGGATGCGACTGATGCATGATCAGTTCCCCTGCGGGCGTGTAGCGCCGTAAATCCAGATCTTCGATTTCTTCCTCCACTTCCTCTTCCAGCTCTTCCATCTCAGGTTCCTCACCGGGAACATCCGCCCGTATTTCCCGGTAGGCAGGGCGATTCAGGCGTGACAGGGAACGAGCCGTCGGCGGGCGCATGCCATTGATGACATCTCCCACGGTATGATCACGGCCACTTGCTGTATCCGTGCAGAGGTCTCCACGCGCCAGGGAGCCGCGTTCCACCAAAAGGAATAAATCCTCTTTGGAGAGCAACTCAGGAAAGGCTGGATGTTCGTGCAAAAGATAGCGCATGGTGGAACCGCCGACATTCATAGAGCGGAGTCACGATCATGCAAAATCTCCGCTGCAAAATCTAGTTTTAGAAAGAGAGGCTCGTTAGGGGGAGTAAATCCAGTTTTGGGGAAAGTTGGCTGAATTGCTGCATTCGACACAAAGTTTGCTGATGTTTTCGAGCCCGAAGGGTCGTTTCGATGGAGTGACAAGCCTGTCTCCCATCCAACTTTGAGTTCAGGTCATCCAGCCATTCTATGAAAACGACACTCTGTCTTCTGACTTTGTCTGCGCTGCCCGCCTGGGCCGCTGTGGACTTTGCTCATCAGGTCGTCCCGCTTTTGCGCAAGCATTGTGCTGAATGCCACACCGGGGATAAAAAGAAGGGTGGCTTTTCCATGAATGATCGTGCGGCCTTATTAGAAGGCAGCGAGAATGGAGCTGTGGTGGATCTGAAGCGACCGCATCAAAGTGCGTTGTTAGAGGTCATCCGCAGTGACGATGAGGATGTGA
The DNA here is from genome assembly GCA_025869455.1 of Prosthecobacter sp. Lineage (GTDB taxonomy): Bacteria > Verrucomicrobiota > Verrucomicrobiia > Verrucomicrobiales > Verrucomicrobiaceae > Prosthecobacter. The sequence goes on along the minus strand of JAOZVT010000364.1, from coordinate 1,392 downwards.
GAATGCCGCCCAAGGGGGCTGGTCTAACGAAGGATGAGATCACGCTGCTTCAGCAATGGTTGGAAGAAGGCATGAGCTGGGAATCTGGTTTTGCCTTCAAAAAGCCAGCGTATGAACCACCACTCAAACCTCGTCAGGTGAGCTTGCCACCCGTGGTTGCGGGAAGATCCAATCCGGTGGATCGCCTGCTGGATCAGTATTTGGCCGAACACAAGCTACCCCGACCTGCGCCCTTAACGGATGCGGCTTTTTTGCGTCGGGCTTCCCTGGATCTCATTGGGCTCTTGCCGACTCCTGAGGAATTGGCCGCATTCCAGGCTGAGCAGGGGGTGGATAAGCGGGAGCGTTTGATCCACCGTCTGTTGAGTCGTGATGTCGATTACGCGGAGCATTGGCTCACCTTCTGGAATGATCTGCTGCGTAATTACTACGGCGGCACGGGATTCATCACGGGCGGGCGAAAGCAGATCAGCAAATGGCTCTATGATGCGCTGGTGTCTAACAAACCGTTTGATCAATTTACCCGTGAGTTGATAGCCCCACCCACGGATGAAAGTCGCGGTTTTATAGATGGGATCAAATGGCGTGGGGAGGTGAGCGCAGGTCAGACCGTGGAGATCCAGTTTGCCCAGAGTGTGGGGCAGTCCTTTTTGGGCATCAATCTGAAGTGTGCCTCCTGTCATGACAGCTTTGTGGATCGGTGGAAGTTGGATGAAGCCTATGGCTTGGCGGCCATCTATTCTGAACGACCACTGGAAATTTCGCGCTGTGATAAACCTGTGGGCAGGCAAGCTCAAGCCTCCTGGCTTTTCCCAGAATTGGGGCAGGTGGAGGCATCTGCACCGCGTGCTGAAAGACTGAAGCAGTTAGCCGCTTTGATGACTCATCCTGAAAATGGGCGCTTCACCCGCACGATGGTGAATCGTCTCTGGCAGCGCCTGATGGGACGCGGCCTTGTGCATCCTTTGGACGCGATGCAGAGTCCTCCGTGGGATGCGGATTTGCTGGATTATCTGGCGTCTGATTTGCAAGCAAACGGCTACGATTTGAAGCAGACGCTGACCTTGATCGCCACCTCGCAGATCTATCAGTCTCAGGGCGAAATCGAGGAGCCGGGCACAAAGGATGGGGCCTATGTTTTTAAGGCTGTTCGGGCCAAACGGTTAACCGCTGAACAATTCATGGATGGTGTCTGGAGGCTCACGGGAGCGGCCCCTGACAAGATGGATGCCTCCGTCTTCCGTGGGAAAGCGGATCCTGAATTGGCCAAGCAAATCCACCTCCAGGGCAAGTGGATTTGGGGAGACTCTGCCAAGCCTGGAAAGGTGCCGCCAGCAGGAGAAACGATCTTGATGCGGAAGCTGCTGAAGCTGGATCAGGCCGTGGTGGAAG
>JAOZVT010000363.1 GCA_025869455.1 Prosthecobacter sp. | reverse complement strand
TGCATTTACCCTCGCGCCAGTTCAGGCGCACGAGGCCGGAAGCCAGATGGCGCAGGTCGCTAATGTTTTCCTCCTGGCCCTGAATCCTGAGCAAAAGGCAAAGGCGACTTTCCCTTTTGAAGATGAGGAGCGTGAAAACTGGCACTTCATCCCGCGTGAGCGCAAAGGCTTGCCGATGAAGGAAATGACCCCCCAGCAGCGCCTTCTGGCCCTGGCTTTGATGAACTCAGGACTGGGTTCCCGTGGGGCAACGAAGGCAGTCACCATCATGTCTTTGGAAGAAGTATTGTACCAAATGGAGGGCGAAGATGAGTCCAAGCGTGCGGCAGCACGTGTGAAGCGTGATCCTGAAAACTACTTTGTCAGCATCTTCGGCACGCCCGATGTGAAGGGCACCTGGGGCTGGCGCGTGGAGGGGCACCATTTGTCCCTGAACTTCACGCTGAGAGATGGGCAGTTCCTGCGGGCGACCCCTTCTTTCATGGGTACCAATCCTGGTGAACTGCGTCAGGGGCCGCTGGTCGGTCTGCGGGTGCTGGGTAAGGAAGAGGATCTGGGCCGTGAATTGGTCAAGTCTCTGGATGAGGCTCAAATGAAAACCGCGCTGGTCGAAGTGGTGGCTCCAAAGGAAATGCTGACGGAAGCCGCTCACCATGTGAACCCACTGAAGCCAGAGGGCCTCTCAGATGCCCAACTGAATGCAGAGCAGAAGGCCAAGTTGCATGAAGTCATCAATGAATACATGACCCGCCTGCGTCCTGAAGCGGCGGCTGAACTCTGGGCTGAGATCGAAAACAATGGCCCTATTTTCTTTGCCTGGGCTGGTGGCAAGGAACGCGGCGAGCCTCACTACTACCGCGTGCAGGGCAAGACCTTCCTCATTGAATACGACAACGTACAGAATGGTGCCAACCACCCGCACAGCGTGATCCGCAGCTTTGATGGTGACTTTGGCCGCGACATCTTGGCGGCGCACTACAAGGACGCTCACACGAAGTAAGCCCTGAAGATTTTTCAGACTGCCGAATGACGAACGCAGGTTTCGTTATTCGGCATTTTTTTAACCCTGATTCCGTGATCAATCGCGGAGTTCGGATTTAACACCCTGCATCCATTCGCTAACCGCCCGCTGGATTTCGCTAGCGACATCCGCATGCGCCTTGGCAAAAGGCGGGCGGAACCAGGGGAAGCTACCGATGAGGTCAGGCGTGACCAGGACTTGGGCATCTGTCCCAGAGCCAGCTCCGATGCCGATCGTCGTCGCTTTCACTTGGCGGGTGATCTCCGTGGCGACTTCGGGCACCATGCTTTCCAAAACGATGGCGCAGGCTCCAGCAGCATCCAGGGCCAGGGCATCTGCCAACAGTTGCTCCGCCTGAGCTGGCGTTTTCCCCTTCTTTTTATAACCGCCCTCGACGACGACGCTCTGCGGCAACATGCCTATGTGACCGACAAAGGGGATGCCTGCCTCAATGATGGCGCGGATTTGCGGAATGAAAGGAACCCCTCCCTCCAATTTCACCGCATCGGCTCCCGCTGCCATGAGCAGGCGTGCATTTGCCAAGGCTTGCTCCGGCGTATCGTAGGTGTGGAAGGGTAGATCAGAGATGATGGGCGCACGTTTCACGCCCCGGCGAACTGCGGCGGTGTGGTGGAGCATCATGTCCAGGGTCACTCCCGTGGTGTCAGGCATACCTAGGACGACCATGCCCAGGGAATCCCCCACGAGCAGGAGATCCACACCCGCTTCATCCAGCAGGCGGGCGGTGGGGTAATCATAGGCCGTTAGGACGGTCACGCGTTCATCGGCTTGTTTTTTCAGCCGCAGATCGGGGAGGGAAGTCAGCATGGTTGTCCTGAGACCATTCGCTGGAGTCTGCCTCAGGTCAAATGACTAGCCCTTTTCGTATCATCCCGGATTCCGCGATTCAGTGCGAGACAGCGGCAAAAAAAGCCTGAGGCCAGGATTTACAGCCGCTGGCCGTGATCAATCGCGGAGTTCGGGATCATATCTTGGCGCACAAAAATCATTTCTCGCCACGTTTGAATCCACTCCCATGCTCACCTTCGACGCCCATCTGGATCTCAGCCTCAATGCTCTGGAATACAATCGCGATCTGCGCCTGCCCGTGCATGAGATTCGCCGACGCGAGAAAGGCATGACGGATATCAAAGGCCGCGCAGCAGGAACCACCGCCTTTCCTGAGATGCGGAAAACCGAAATGGGACTGTGTGTGGCCACCCAGCTAGCAGGCTGCATGGTGGGCGCACGCCCCATGGCCAACTGGATGTCTCCTGAGCAGGCCTACGCTCAGACTCAGGGGCAACTCGCCTGGTATCGCGCCATGGAGGAAGACGGGCACATGCGCCAGATCACCGATCTACGCGGCTTGGAGGCAATGATCAATCTGTGGACAGATGGAAAGACGAATGACGACAAACCCATTGGTTACATCCTGAGTTTAGAAGGGGCAGATAGCATCCGCAGTGTCGGGCACTTGGAGAGGCACTGGGAGCAGGGATTGCGGGCGATGGGGCCTGCCCATTATGGCGTGTGCCGCTACGCCTTGGGGCATGATCAAGTGGGCGGCTTGCCTGCGGGAGGCAAGGAACTCATCCAGGAAATGGATCGTCTGGGGATGATTCTAGATGTGACCCATCTATCCGATGGCTGCTTCTGGCAGGCCCTGGATCTTTTCCAGGGAACCATCTGGGCCAGCCACAGCAACTGTCGGGCTCTCGTGCCGGATGTCCGCCAATTCAGCGATGATCAAATCAAAGCCCTGATCGAGCGTGGGGCCGTTATCGGTGCTGCCCTGGATGCGTGGATGATGGTGCCAGGCTGGGTGCGCGGAAAAACGACCCCTCAGGAAATGGGACTCAAGCTGGAAGTCATGTGCGACCACATTGACCACATCTGCCAACTCGCCGGAAATGCACTCCACTCCGGCATTGGCACAGATTTGGACGGTGGTTACGGCATTGAGCAGACTCCTGAGGATCTGGATACGATTGCCGATCTGGCGCGCATTCCTGATATCTTGGCCAAGCGTGGCTACACGCAGACCGACATCGAAGGCATCATGCACGGAAATTTCCTACGCTTGCTGCGGAAAGCCTGGGCTTGATACGAACCGAAGCTGCCATTAGACTCAATGCTGTAAAAAGTCTTTTCTCATGCATGAATGAGAGAAGACCTGCCCCTGAAAATCATGTTGGTACTCAAACTCACTCCTGAACTGGAAGAACAGGCATCCACCATACCTGATCTCCAGGACCGGATGCTTGGTTTCATCCAGCATCAAGTGGACCTGGAGGCTTGGCGTGCAAAGCGGAGCAGTTCTGAGGCGCGTAGTCTTGTTCAGGAAGCCTTTGAGGAAGGGCGGAAGATGAAAGCGAAGGGTATAACCCGAGATCAAGCATTCATCATGCTGGGTCAAGTTCATCAGCGCATTAGCCAACAGCTCTGAATGGAAGAGTCTCTGCGAGTAGTGCTGGATACCAATGTGTTGCTGGCTTCACGGCGCAGTCGCCATCCAGAGAGTCCTAATGTGGAGATATTCTCGCGCTGGGAGGCTGGGGAGTTCACCTTTCTTTATTCGCATGACATCGCCATCGAATATGCTGAGAAGTTGTTGGAACATGGAGTCGCCAAAGAAGACATCCGTCAGTTCCTGAGTCTCCTTCGCTTTCTTGGAGAATGGGTGGAAATCGAATTCTTTCATCTCCGCTACTACCCTGAAGATTCTGACGATGTCGCTTTCCTCCTAACGGCGCTCAATGGTGATGCTACCCATCTTGTGACTTATGATGAGCATCTTAAAAAGCTGGTTGGCCTATATCTCCTGGCGATTTGTGAACCATTGCAATTCTTGAAGGATTGTCGTTCCCTCTGACGCCCTCATTGACCAGTCGCTGAATGCTCTTACTGTGCATTCCCGAACATGAGCCAAGCATCCGCTATTTCCCCAACCCGCGAGAAAGATTTTCCTGAGTGGTACCAGCAAGTTGTCCGCGCTGCGGACATGGCTGAAAATTCCGAGGTGCGTGGCTGCATGGTCATCAAGCCTTGGGGCTACGGACTGTGGGAAAACATCCAGAAGCAATTGGACGTAAAGTTCAAGGAAACCGGGCATGTGAATGCCTACTTCCCCCTGCTGATTCCTCTGAGCTACCTGGAGAAGGAAGCGCAGCATGCGGAAGGCTTTGCCACAGAGTGTGCCGTCGTCACGCATCATCGCCTGGAAGCTCAAAAGCAGCCTGATGGCACGACCAAGATGATCCCTTCGGGCAAGCTGGAGGAGCCTTATGTGATCCGCCCGACTTCTGAGACCATCATCGGTGCCGCCTTTGCCCGCTGGGTACAGAGCTATCGTGACCTGCCCCTGCTGATCAATCAGTGGGCCAACGTCATGCGCTGGGAAATGCGTCCACGTCTGTTCCTGCGTACGGCCGAATTCCTCTGGCAGGAAGGCCACACCGCCCATGAAACCGAAGAAGAAGCCGTGGAAGAAACGAAACTGATGCACAGAGTCTATACCGACTTCTTGTGCAATCATTTGGCCATTCCCGTGATCCCTGGGGTGAAGACCGAGAACGAGCGTTTCCCTGGCGCGGTGGATACCTACACGGTAGAAGCCATGGTTCAGGATAAAAAGGCCATCCAAGCCGGGACCTCGCATTACCTCGGGCAGAATTTTGCTAAGGCCGCCAACATTCAGTTCCTGGGCCGTGATAACACCCGTCAGTTTGCCCACACCACAAGCTGGGGCATGAGCACCCGATTGATCGGAACGCTGATCATGGCGCATGGTGACGACGATGGCGTGATCATGCCACCACGCGTGGCACCGAGCCAGATCGTGATTTTGCCCATCACCCCCAAACCCGATACACGCCAGGAAGTGGTGGATGCCTGCGAGGCATTGGCGAAGACCCTCAGAGCCCAGAGCTTCGGCGGTGAGCCCCTGCGTGTGCATGTGGACAAGCGCGACCTGCAAGGCGGCGCAAAGAACTGGGAATGGATCAAAAAGGGTGTGCCATTACGCATCGAAATGGGGCCTCGTGATATCACGAGCCGCAGTGTCGCTGTATGCCGTCGTGACCTGGGACCAAAGGCCAAGGAATTTGTGCCGAAGGAAGACTTCCTGCAAAACGTGACCGAATTGCTTCAGGAGATTCAGGATTCCCTGCTGAAGCGCGCCACGGAAATGCGGGATGCAAACATGAAGAAGCTGGAGACACTGGAAGAATTCCAGGCGTTCTTTGCAGAAGAGGGGCCTGGCGGATTCGCCCTCATGCACTGGGCTGGCAGCAATGAAGAAGAAGACAAGATTGCCAAAGACATGAAGGTCACCATCCGCTGCGTGCCGCTCAGTGACGAGTTTGCCGAAGAAGGGAAGTGCTTCCTGACAGGCAAGCCAAGCCAAAAGCGCGTGGTGTTTGCCAAGAGCTATTGAGTGACTTCCGAAAACTCATTTTTATGGAGAACAGCCGTCTCGGCTGTTCAGACCCAGGCAGGATGCCTGGGTGGTCCCAGGCTAGAGTTTCCGGGAAGCCTCAGGAGTGACTTCCGCTGGAGTAGCCCCGTAACCTGCGGGGCTACCATTCAGAATGATGTCATCAGAGTTGAACAAGTCCCGATCAGGACCTGCGGAACGGATTTCTAGCTGGTTGGCCCCATTGGCGTGGAACCAATAGGGCGTGCCCCAACGGTCCAGCAATTGCCCCTCGCGAATGCGTGGGGACTGGCGTGGCAACCAAATGCCGTCGCCCGAATCACCAACCAAAGCGCGGGTGATGTCGTTGTTATCTCCGAATGAGCCGGGACCCAGCGCACGCTGGTTTTGGGCAATGAGATCCTGAATAATCTCAAGCTCGCGTTCAGGAGGCGTGTCCTCACGGATCATCTCTTGATGCATATCAAGAATGACCGGGTCTGTGGCCGTGCTGGCTGCCGCTGATGGCGAAGGCAGGAGGGGGGCCTCCTGCTCTGGCTGACGCGGTGCTTGGGTTAATTTATTTTTCTTCACCGCCTGCTGAATGGCCGGGTCATTGAGCACGCTCAACATCCAATAAGTCAGGATGCCCAACACGACTAATAAGAGCGTGAGCAGATAGGGGCCAGAGCGCTTGGGTAACGAAGGCATGACACCAGTGTGCGCTACTCAAACTGTCTCGTCCACAAAACCGAGCTTCGCTTCCGGAGTAAATGGATCGGTGAATCGGGACAAGTTCGGGAAAACGGCGCTCATTTGTTGAGGACTAACACCGAACCACTTGGCAATCACTGCCGAGTATTGATCCACCGAGGTGGAAGGAATCCAGCGCCCACGATTGCCCTGTACGTCAATGCCCCCATTGGCAGTGAGATTCGGAAAGGTACCATAGATACGTTTGCCTTTTACGTTTCCTCCCATGACCATCATATGTCCTCCCCAGCCATGATCCGACCCGCCCGTTTCATCCGTCTTGTTAGGTGTTAAGGTACGAGTGAAGTCCGAAGCTGTGAAAGCCATGACGTCATTCCACAATCCTGGGACGCTGTTGACACTGTCATAGAATCCTTTGAGTGAACAGGAAAGCAGACGGATCAGTTTGTAATATCCCTGATCAGATCTAGCGGCATTGTTTAAAACAGGGATCTGAGAAGTGTGCGTGTCCCAGCCGCCTAGCTGCACAAAAAAGATCTGGCGTTTGTTATTCAACACAGTGTTTCCGATGATCAGCCGAGCCACCATTTTTAGCTGGCGGGCGAAGTCCTCGGTGCTGCTATTCAAGCCAGTGCCATCAAAAGCATTGGTGAAAAAGGTATCGAGAGACGTGGTTCCGCTACCCGTGTCGGTGAGCGCCAATGCGCTGCCTACCAGGCCTTCTGTTACACGTGCATTTTTAGCTACATTGACGTAGCCTTGATCAAAGAGGTTCGCGTGGCTCATCGCCATCATCTGCTCAAAAGCTTGCAACCGCCTCCCCGCATTCATATTACCTCCGGAGGTCACATAATTACTATCTAAGAACGGATCATAACCAGAGAACGGCTGAACGCTCGTGTTTGATAGCGCGCTGCTGTAAGGGGAGCCATAACCGCTATAGGATGAGACCCCCGTGCTGCCCATCACGTAAGGCTGTTGCTGGATGCCTTTTTGGAAACTATTGACACCATTCACAGAGACGCTCATGGAAAGACTCTCCGGATCCACATTGTGGATGCCATCCAGAATGTCAGCGACACGCCCACCCCAGCCACTGGTGAAGGGTTTACCAGGTAGTGAGGACTGCCACTGGACCTGTTGGTCCGAGTGAGAAAAAAGCTGCGGAGGTTTTTGAGAAGCTGGCAGGCTCGAATAATTGGCCCGTGTGACATCTGGCTGCGTGAGTGAACCCACATTACAAACAAAGGCTAGGTCACCCGCATCGAAGATGGTCTTTAGATGAGTCGCTCCAGGATGAAGACCCAAACGGTTACCATTGCCATCTGCCGGAATGTAACCAGCCGCATGTTCATACTCACTTGCTGGATTATCGGGTGAGATGCCAGTGCCTGCTGAATTTATGTCTGAGATCGGCACGGCAATGCCTCCTGTTCCTCCCGCATAGGTCGGTACACCCCGCCCACTATCATAGTGGGCGCGTGCAGTGCCAGATCCTCCCGAGATGGGAATGAGAAAATTGTTGGTATCCATGCCCCCATTGAGAAACACACAGACAAGCGCCTTGTAATCGCTGCCAGCCCCTTGCGCCGCCGCCGCCCCGACAAGTTTTAATTGCGCTAGGCTATTGACGATACTGGTCACGCCCAAACTCGCCGCACCTGTCTGAAGAAAGAAATCTCGACGGTTAGGCTTGCTGCGGTCAACTGTCTTGCGGAGAAAGGGATTCATGGCTCAGAAAAGGGTCAGGTTATCAAAGGGGGATCAGCGAGCTGAGAAGGACTGCGGACAGATGCTAACCAAGTAGCCAGCAATGCGACAGCGATCACGCATCTCGTTGTTGAAGTTGGAGGTGTCTGTGGACAGGCGAGTCGTGCTGTAGCCTCGATAGACGCCATTGATGATGGACTTGCGTGGATTGATAACTTCACTGTTAGAGAGATCGGCTAGCGTCAGATCAGGCCATTGCGCCTTCAAACGGCCACCACAGAAATACAGGTCCAGTTTATTTACAACGGCTACCGTCGCGGCAAAATGAGAATCGCCTGCATTGCTGTTGCCTCCCGCCGCTGCATAGGCGGTGTTGTAGAGGTTGGTCATTTCGCTGTAGTCGAAGATCAGCCTATCCCTTTGCTGATTCGAAGTGCTCAAATCACTCGCGTAATAACCCGCCGTTTTGGCCCAGTTGGAGATGCGAATCGGATGTCGCTCAGGCGTAACAGTTACTGTCACATTATCTGTAGGCTGAGAGCCTAGCTTCAGCGTGTAAGTATCCAAATTTGCCGCCTGCGGATTGCCTGAAGTCGTGGCCGAACTTTCATTGACTGAAGTCCCTCCATTGGTCTCCGCAATGATCACAGAACCGCCATCATTGTCCATAACCGTAACCGCGACATTGGTATTCACATTGGAATAAACACCTCCATTGGCCACATTGGTAACCGTTACAGATTCGGTTCCTTCAATGATCGCATCATCCACAGCCGTTATGTCCACCTTCTGCGGAATGTTCCAGTTTGAAGTGGTAAATGAGAGTGATGGAGGCGACGCAGTCAGATCACTTCCTGTATTGATCGTCATCGCCACGGTGGCTGTTGGTGAACGGCGTAATGTCAGATAATAACTATCTGCTCCACCTCCCTCCAGAGCCAAGGTGCTATTCTGAGTTTGTAGAAGACTAACGGTGCTGCTGCCATTGCTCTCATTGTCTGCTACGATGACATTCAATGTTGGTGCATTGACCTCCTTAAAGGCACTATCCGTCGTAGCGATGATGTGACCGATTTGAGTAATCTCGGGGCCTTCGTTGATCGTGTCATTCACCGCTGTGACCGTGATGGTTCGGGGCGTATTCCAGTTACTCGAATTGAAAGTTACACTGGTGGGTGAGACCGTTACCTCGGCAGTGTAGGTGCCATAGTTATTAACGATGGTCTGGAGATTGATCGTCACTGATGAGGATGGAGCCTTGCTCAGGGCAAGCGTGTAGGTGTCCGTAGCGCCGCCTTCCACCACCATGGTTTCTGCGCCTGTTTCGGTGATGACTACTCGTGCATCGCCACCTGTCTCGTTGTCATTGATGGTGACCTCAATGCTCGGAACAGCCTTATTGTTATAATTGCTGTCTGTACTTGTTACCGCGTGGAAAATACGTGTGGTATGAGTTCCCTCGATGTTGTTATCATCGGCGGCAGCGACGGTGACGGTTTGGGCTGTATTCCAGTTGGCTGGAGTGAAGGTGTAAGTTTGTAGAGCCAAGAAGGAATTCTCCGTGGCGGTTGGGGATGACTTGGACACCTTGACCTGCGGCCCTGAATTACCTGTCAGTTGCACGAGGTCTTCCAGATCCACCCCTGGGAAAGTGGTCATCCCCACAAGGTTCATCCAAGTCACCGTCCACAGGCGATTGATGCGCGCGACAATGCTGGTTTCCGTAGCTACCTGCATTTCTGGAGCTACGAGGCCAGCCTCTGACATTTCTCCAGGTACACTGTAGTCTGGAAGGAACCAATTGAAGACACTTGGCGCACGGAGCGGAGACTGGCCAAGTTGACTGGTGTAGTCGGCAAATCGGAATCGTGAAGCATTGGGCACGAACTTATCCACCTCTCCTTGTGGGTAAGCGCTGCTCATCGGACTATCCGTACTGCTAAATGGAATGCTCACATCCCGCAGGGTCGTAAGTGGGACGCCCGTGTAACCTTTGAGGGCACGAATAACAGACATAAAATGAACCAAGGGTTCTTTCATACGGCCTGCGCCAATCCCATTGTCGGCCAAAGCCAAACTGCGGGCTTCATAATCCAAAACGATGGCTTTTAAAACCGAGCCCAGATTTCCATTTGTCTGCCGATAGCGTTCGCCAACACGGTAGATGTATCCAGCGCTTGGATTCGAGGAGGTGAGCCTCTGGATTAACCAACGGGAAATATTAATCGGCGTGTTTTGATGGCCTCCGTAAGTTCCTGCAGAGGGGTCACCTGCAAGGCTGTTAAGCGCCTGAGTGATATCCGCTGCCGCCATCGTGTGGCTAGCACTGTCTGCTGTTCCTGTCACCACGCTCTGGGCTGGGATGAGGGTCTCTCCATGTTTACCTGCCAGCAGCGTTTTTTGACCAAAGTCGTGGTAGGGGGGCGCGCTAGAGCTGACAGTTCCCACCTTGCCCAATACCTTCATTGGGTAAATCCACGGAGCTTGCCACCAAGAATCGCCACCACCTTCATTGAAACTGGTGAAATTGGTTCCCTGAATTTCGATAGACGGACTTACGCGAGGGCTAGAGGCAGCAAAGTAGAGTCCATTGAACCGTTGAACGGAAGCCGTGGCATGACGTGCCCCGTGGCAGAATCCTGTCATCACGCGAGCCAATTCCGTGATGTCATTGTTGTCGTAAGTTGGGATGGGTAACCCATCCGATCCTAACTTCAGGCTGCCATCCTCTAAGCGCAGAACGAGGCCGATGGAGAAGAGCTGCATGATCTCACGCGCATAGTTTTCATCTGGACTGATGGTGACTCCTCCGCTGACATAAGCGCCTCGGTTTTTCAAATGACTGAGGTAAATGCCCATCATGGGGTGGTAGGTCACTTTTTCCAAAATATCGCGGTATTTGCCAAAGGCATTGTCAGCCAGCATATCCCAGTAGGAAGCCGCTCCATAGTGCTTGCCCTGCACGGTGGCATCAATTTCAGAGATCACCACGATCTCACTGAGTGCCTGAGCCATTCTCTGCCGAACCTGAGCTTTCGACTGGAGGGCTAAGGTCCACTGTTCACGCCGACGGTTGTTAAAGGAGGGGTGGTTGTTGTTGTAGGTTCCGTTGGTGCTTGTGGAGACCGTTGGATTGCCAAAGGTGTCGTAGCTGACGGTATAAGATACCTCGCCGAACTGGGGATCGTTACCGCTCCAGAGAGGCTTGTTGCCACGAATGACAAACTCCTCATTGTCTGCCGCCATGGTCAGTGTGAGCAGGCTTGGATTAGGAGTGATCTCAGGATCGATCTGTTTGTCTAACCAATTTTCCAACCCCTTCAAATAGGTCTGTCCACCCGTCATGGCCGCATCCACTTCGGCTCGAACTTCGGCATAGAGCTCGGCCGTAGGACCGTAGGTACATTGTTCTAGAAAGCGGTAAATATCTCGTTCGATGGCAGCTCCAGTCACGGCATCCCATTCTGGTGAGCCATAGGCAGGTTCGTCATGCAAACTTGGGTCATAGGTGAATTCCGTTGCGCCCGTCGCTTTGTGAAAATATCCCCGAATCTCTCCAGTGGGATTGTCTGCCGTGGTCACGGATACATACAGTTGGCCTGCATGGAGAGCGCTCAACATGGCCTGATCCGTCACTTTCGTCTGAGCTGCACGGATGGGCCAGGAACGATCACTTACCTGTCCTAAACCCACATTAAGAATCTCAAGGTCTGAATCGATACGCAAATAAGCGGTGTTCTGTGGTGAGGTTAAATTGCTGAATGTGAGGCTGATCTCGGCGGCATCATTGTCTCCTTGAACCAAGGCTGTGGCGATGCCGGTGGCCGTGGAATTGACGCCAGCTTCTTTACCCAGATAGGCGACGAAGAGCGTGCGGTTGTTCTCATCAGTAGGGTCTGCATCAATAATGGTAGCACTACCTGTTAACGGAGAACTGGCGGCTCCAATCCCTGGCCTGAGGATATTGAGGGTCAGGAGTTCTGGAACCTCCGCCGAACTGTCGTGGACAGGATTGACCAGAATGTCCATCTCACTGGCCCCAGCGGGGATGGTAACAGTGCCGGTGCTGCTCCCCGTGACCATGCCTTGGGCGTCACTGACGGCTAGGCTGAAGTCTGTGCCCGTGGCGGTACCTTTGGTCAAGTCAGGATTGCCCGAACTGGTGAAGGCAAGGGTGAGCCGCATGGCGCTTTTATCTACCGGGCGACTGAGGCGGATGTGAGCAGAAGTGGCTTCTTTTTCTTTGGCTTCTTCCTGGCCAACAACCGTTGAGGTTGTTAGCGAAAAGAGACTGGCAAGTACTTCACCATCGGAGGCGGTGCCTCCTGAAGCATTGCTAGGGCTGGTGGCGAGCGAGGGATCACTGCCTGTGACTTCTTCCGCCCAGTCGCTTACTCCGTCAGTGTCGGAATCTTGATCCTTAGTCTCGACTTTATAAAATTTACGATTGGTGTCAGAATTTTTTGGTGTGACTAACTGAATGTTTAATCCATTGCCAGTGACAGGTGCGCCTTCATTGGCCCAGCTTGGCCCATTTGGCGTGTCACTGCTAATAAGTTGGTAATGTTTGCCTTTTTCTGTGACTACGTTGAGAACAATGTTTCCACCAGCGATGTTGACCTCTCCGACCCGAATGCAGTCTGATGGATTACGAGGGTCTGTTCCTGCAATGCTTTCGGTTAGATTAGTGCAGCCGTCATTGTCTTCATCTCCATCAAGCGTCAAATCCCAGCCACTGTAAAGCTGCTGCCAGACATCGCAGAAGCCGTCGTTATTGTAGTCGGTGCCTGCTATGAGAGGTGAAGAAAGGGGCAGCAGAATGATAACTGCTGCTAGGGCTTTCACAGTCATCCAGAGGTGAGTGCGATGCATGAGTTGAAGGAAATAGGTTGGGCCTGATGGATCTCCCCGTGGTTGAACGAAAAAAGGGCAGAGAATTCGTTTTAACAAAAAGTTGCGAATGCAGTCAATCCTCATTTTT
>JAOZVT010000362.1 GCA_025869455.1 Prosthecobacter sp. | reverse complement strand
ACCATCGCTAACCGCATGTGGAAGCGTGCTTTTGGTTCTGGCGTGAATGAGCCTGTGACGAACATTGATGATCCAGATCAGTCGGCTAACCCTGAGTTGCTGAAGCATTTGGCGCAGGAAATGAAGCGTGTGAAATTCGACCTCAAAGATTTCATGCGGATCGTTTATAACACCCGCGCTTATCAGTCTGAAGCCACGTCTGAAAACGTCGCTCTCGGTGAAGTGTATTACTTCCAGGGGCCTATGCTGCGCCGCATGTCGGCAGAGCAGGCTTGGGATTCCTACATGACTTTGGTGTTGGGTCAGCCTGATTCCTACAAGGCACCGCTGCAGGATCTGTATGCGAAGTCCATTGATATGAACCTGGACACGGTGGATGCGCAGACGGTGCTGATCAAATACAGTGCTTACCGCAACATGCAGCAGAAAGAGCGTGAGTTGATGGGCGGCGGTCTGGATATGGCGGGTGGTGACAGCATGATGATGGAAGGTGGCTCCAATAAGCCAGCTAAAGAAACAGCGGCGGTGACTGATGGTCCCGGCAAGATTCTTACTTATGAAGGGATGCGCTTGATGCGCTCTGCTGAGATTGAGCAGCCTGCTCCTGGTGGTCACTTCCTGATCGACTTTGGTCAGTCCCCTCGTAACCTGATTGATGGTGGCACCAAGATCGGCAACGTTCCTCAGGTGTTGATGATGATGAATGGTAAAGCTCAGAAGATGCTAACGAGCGAAGATTCATTGATCTTCCGCACCATGGATAAGGTGACCAATGCGTCTGACAAAGTGGACCGCATGTTCATGACGATCATGAACCGCCGCCCAACGATGCAGGAGAAGGACATCGCGAAACGTGAGCTCAGCTCACACGGTGACAAAGGCTACTCCAACATGATCTGGGCTTTGATCAACACTCGTGAATTCATGTTCATTCAGTAATCAAACCGTCTTTCAACGATAACCGAATCAACCTTTTGAATATGAAAACTGAATTGCTCCGCTTGAACGAACCTAATCGTCGTCAGTTCATGCTTAACACGGCGAAAACCGCGTTGGGTGTCAGCTTGCTTCCAGGGCTGTCTTCCAAGATGATGGCTGCGGAAAGCAGTGGGTCTGGTCCTGGGACTCCAGGATTTGGCAAGGCCAAACACGTCATTTATCTCTGGATGAGTGGCGGTATGACCCACCTGGATACCTTTGATCCAAAGACAGGCAGCACCAAAGGCCCTGGTGAGCGCATCAAGGCTAAGGCTGAAGGCATTGACTTCCTCGGTGGTTATCTGCCAAAGCTGGCTGAGAATGCTAACAAGTTGTCCATCATCCGCTCCATGTCTTCCAAGACGGGTGTGCATGAATCCGGCACTTACATCATGAAGACGGGCTATGATCCGCGCACCACGATTGTGCATCCTTGCATGGGTGTGTGGGCGACTCACTTCCTGGGCCGCATCAAAGATGTGACTCTGCCTGATAGCGTGATCGTGAACAGTGGCAGTGCCTATCCGGGTGCTGGGTTCTTCCCAACGTCCATGTCTCCGATCCCGATTTCAAATCCTGAAACTGGCCTTCAGAACATCACTCCAACAACGGATAACACGATGTTTGGTAAGCGTATTGGGCTGATGAACGAGTTTGATTCTTCTTTCCGTAAGAAGTTCCAGACGGAAGAAGTGAAGGCTTATACGGAGTTCTATGATGAGACGCTGAAACTCATGAAGAGTGAAGATCTCAAGGCCTTTGACCTGACTTTGGAATCGGCTGAAACGCGGGATAAGTATGGTCGCTCCAGCTTCGGCCAGGGCTGCTTGCTCGCTCGTCGTCTGGTGGAGAGTGGTGTGCGTTTCGTGGAAGTCCAAATGGGCGGCTGGGACATGCACAACATCATTGATAACGGCATGACCAATAATGGTGCTACTCTCGATACTGGTTTCTCTGCGTTGTTGCTGGATCTGGAAGCCAAAGGATTACTGGAATCCACTCTGGTGGTTCTGGGTTCTGAGTTTGGCCGCACGCCTGATATCAATGAAAACGATGGTCGCGATCACTATCCGTTGGCTTACTCCACGGTTCTGGCTGGTGGCGGTGTGAAGCGTGGTTTTGCTTATGGTGCGACAGACAAAGATGGTCGTCGCCCAGCAGACAAGCAGACCAGCCCGCAGGATTTCTTGGCCACCGTTGGTCATGCTATGGGCCTGCCCGTGGACGAAGTCGTGATGTCTCCTTCCAACCGTCCCTTCACGGTGGCGGATAAGGGTGTTCCCGTTTTGGATATCTTCGCTTAATTAACTTTCATTGGGTCTTCAATAGACTGAATGATGCAGCACCCAGCCTATATGGCTGGGTGCTTTTTTATGGGCCATGGAGGAAGCCGAAACGTGTGAGCCCTTGGTGATGAAATAGAGGGTCGAATTTCGAACCCAAACTCCGCGATTGATCGCTGCCATCGACTGCAAATCCTGGCCTCATACGGCTCGGTGCCTGTCGGTCCAGTATTCTAAAATACAGTCCCGCAGTCTCCGAGCCATCTGAGTCGCAGGCTTTTTTGTCGCTGTCTCGCGCTGAATTGCGGAATCCGGGTTAAAGTGGAGCTTTGGCGAGCTAAAGCTCTGGAGTACTTAACCCGAACTCCGCGATTGATCGCGGAATCCGGGGTGAAGTGTCTGAGCCGTTATTTTTTGTGATTCACAAACTCGGTGGGAACGAGATCTTTAACGGTTTGTGCAATGAGGTCTTCAATGCCGGAGGCGAAGCGGGTTGGCCGCCCATAATAAATCATGGCACCAGCAGCTTCATAACCGCCTTCTTCCCAGACTCTTTGAGATGGAATGTAGCAGGGGACATCGTTGGTGTAACTGTTGACCCAGGTCCGTGCGGGATCATTTTCTTTTTTGAAGTGGAGCCCATAGTCCACCACGACTTCCCCTGGTAGATTGATGGTTAGGAGGTCATGGTTAAAGGCCCAAACCTGAACTCGGTAGGGCAAGGCGGTAGGGATGGATTCACCACGATCCAGAGTCGCTAGAAAATGCTTAGCGTGAAAGGCGGTCCATCTGTTTTTATCCTGGGCCAGTTTTTCCCATCCGGCGTGATCTGGCAGTGTGTCAAAGGGGAGCCTGATCTCGCGGCTGCTGCAAACGATGGGGCCGTGGATAGGCTTCATGGGTTTGTTAATGATGCGGACGGCTTCTTTGGCGAGGTCCACCCCATGTTGTTCTGCATGCACCAGTTCTCTGCGTGGATAAGGGTTTTGATCGGCTCCGCAACCAATGGCGGTCATGGCGATGACGCCGGGGAAGCGTAGTTCCAATTCCTTTTGAGCGCAGCCTGCCCAGTCGGGGTGAGTTTTGTTCAAGGCCAAGGTCGTGCAATGGCAGGCGTAGCTGGTAAAGAGGGCTCGGAGTTTGCCATCTTTTCCTGTGATCCGAAGCAACGGCAAAGCGTGATCCACGGGGCCGTAGGGGTTTTGGCTGTTGGTGAACCCCTTGTCGGTTTTGAGGCGGCGATTCATGGCAAAGAGCACTTTGCCAATGTTCCAGTCCAGATTGGCTGGTTCTTGTTGAGTGAAAGCTTTTTGGACGACACTTACAAGTTTGCTGGTGAGTTCCTCTCCATAACGCTGGATGGCTGCTATTTCTGCGGGGGGAAGGTCCTGCCCGAACAAAAAGGGTAGAACGCCTGGCAGCATGGGGGCGCAATGGGTGTGACTGGAGTGAAGCGCGAAACGATCACTTTCGAGGGGACAGCCTGATTCATTCAGACGCCTCAAAACCTCATCTCGTAACGTGGCGGGGACGCCGCAGTTATCCACGGTGAGGATGACCGCTGTTGGTTCTGCCGCCCAGGTCAGGGCGAGTGCCTTCGCGTGCAGGCGCATTTCTACGCCTTCATGGGGGATGGTACGGCTGCCATAGCCACTGAGGCGGACAGGGAAGTCTGGGGTGATCTCCACACTGGCTGCACCCGCTTTCCAGCTAGGATCAGCCGCAGGCAGGGAGAGCGTTGCTAGGCAAGCTACCGTGAATATGCAGATAGCATCAATGAATTTCGACCACATATGCGGAGACTGCAAAATCCAGGCTGACTTGCCAAGGCTGGAATTCAGTTCTTTTGCGCTTTCGAAAAAAGCGTGGAGTCAATCTAATGTGTGGCTGGGGGAGACTGAGAACCTTATTCGGTCTCGTCTTCTGTCCACTCTTGCATGAGGCGACCGAGTTTGCGCTTCAGCCCGACTTTGGCCACAGCGGATAAGCGATCAATGAAGAGGATGCCGTTGAGGTGATCAATCTCATGCTGGAAAGCGCGGGCCAGGAGGCCGTCTGTTTCCCAGACTTGGGTGTCACCGTCAAGCGTCTGGAATGTGACTTTCACGTCTTCACTGCGGCGGATGTCTCCACGCAGGCGTGGAAAGCTAAGGCAGCCTTCTTCATCCACATCTTTGTCTTTTCCGAGTTCGATTTTTGGGTTCAAGAAGATGACGGGCATCTTAGCGGGCATGTCCACAGACTCTCCATTGATGCGGAGGTAGGTGATGCACTGGGGATTGTGGGAAACGTCAATAACGGCCAGTTGGATGTCCCGTGCGACCTGGGGGGCTGCGAGTCCGACACCATTGGCGGCTTTCATCGTTTCGATCATATCCGCCGAGAATTGGCGGATTTCTTCTGTCACTTCAGTGACGAGACGGCATTTGGCGCGGAGGACGGGATCTGGGTAACGAACGATGGGGAGTACCATGGGAAACGGTAACAAATAACCAACAATGCGCCGATGGCGACAAACTTTATTCTAATCCCGAAGTCCGCGCTAAATCCTGCTTTAAATCGTGGAATCCCGGCTGAAGGCAAAGGAAGACGTTAGGTGGCGGAGAGTTACTTGACGCTTTGAATTCGTGCCGGGACGTCATTGATGGAGTAGCCAGCTTCACGGAGGGAGTCCCAGACCTTCATGAGTACACCCAGAGCGGTTTCGGTATCGGCCTGTAACTCGAGTTTGACGCCCGGGTTTTGCTTTTTGAGGGCTACGATGGCTGCGGCTAGCTTTTCCGTGGCGATAGGGTCGCCATCCAAAAACATTTCCTGGGATTTGTTGATGGTGATCGTTTTGCGGACTTCCTGATTGCTGATGGTTTCCCCCAGAGATTTTGATTCAGGAAGTGTGATTTTGACCTCTTTTTTCTCTTCCCTGAAGGTGGTGGTGGCGATGAAGAAAATGAGCAGGATCACCATGATGTCGATGAGCGACACGATGGGGATCGTCGGAACGGGACGGCGGCGAGGGCGGAGGTTCATCGCAGGCGTTCAGGTTGGGGAGAGGGGGTGTCCTCATGCGTGTGCTTCACCTCAAAATGGGCAAAGAAGGTCTGGATGGTCTCATGCAGGATGGACTCCAGGCGCACGGCAATGTTATCCAAGCGCCGAACAAAGTAAGTGTGGGCGATCACGGAGGGGACGGCGACGAAAAGCCCTGCAATGGTGCAGCGCAGGGCGACGCCGATTTCCTTGGCCACGCCTGCCGTATCTGGGCCGGCTTCACTGCCGAAGGCGGAAAACATGCCGACAAGACCAGCTGTGGTGCCTAACAAACCAAGCAGCGGGGCGACGGTGACCATGACTTCAAGGACGGATACGCCGCGCTCCAGATGGTGAAGATCTTCTTTGGCTCTGGCGGTGATGGTTTCCACACATTCTTGCCGACTGGAAAAGGTGCCACTGATGGCTAGGGCACCGAGTCTGGCTAAGAGCGAAGGGTCACGTTCAAGGAATGCCTGGAGCGGTTTGATGTCTCCTTTTGCTGCATAGCTAGGGAGGCTGCGCAGCTGGCTGGCGACTGCGGCTGGTAGTACCAAATGATCTCTGAGGCGCAACCAGGCGGAGATCATGACCGTGACGGCGGCCATGGAACACAGCACAATGAAGAGCATGACGAAGCCGCCAATGGCCAGGAAATTCCAAAGCAGGGTAAACCCACCAGGGCTGTCCGTGGCTGCCAGGGGGAGGTGAGCAAATAGGTCAATAAATAATAGCTTCATATTCAATCTTCACGCGTCCGTCATCCAGTGTGGTGAGGAGGTCAGCAGGGATGGGAGGTATTTGCGCATCTAAGATGGCTCGCAAGGTTAATTCACGCATGCGCGGGTCGGCGTCACGGGCATCTGAGAGGATTTTGAGATCCTGGGGAGTGCCCTTTTTGTCCACGTAAAAACGGAAGCGGACGCGACCGAAGGTGACTGAGTCCTTGCCTAACTGGACGTAGAGATGCCATTTTTTGCCCACGGCATCGGTGACTTGCCGCATGTAGATGCCTAGAGGTGTGGCTTCGGCATCTACGGCGTCCTGTCCTTCGCGACTGATCGAGCCATCGGTTTTGCTGGTGCGGGTAAAGGGGGAAAAGGCGTTCTTTTCAGGGTTTGGCGTGTTGTTCTGGATGGGGTCTTCCACGGGGACCGCTTTAACAACTTTGGGTGGGGTGTCTTCCGGCATCCGCACTTTAGGGGCTTCGACTTTTGGCGGGGCTGGTTTAGTCGGCAGATCGTCAGGGGATTTTGTGTCAGCTTTGCGGATTTCCAGCGGGAGGCGGTTTTTATCTTTGCTGGCGACTTTCTCATCCATTTCCTCCATCATCTTTTTCAGCGGGGTCGGTGCAGGCTGAACTTTAGCTGAGGCGGGAAGGGGAGGTTCTGGCGTGGGGTGTTGAGGAGTCGAGGGTTCCGATTTGGCGGCGGAGTCATTTTTGAATTCGCCATCCCGGTAGTCTCGATTCGCCAGTTCTCC
This sequence comes from Prosthecobacter sp., assembly GCA_025869455.1. Taxonomy (GTDB): domain Bacteria; phylum Verrucomicrobiota; class Verrucomicrobiia; order Verrucomicrobiales; family Verrucomicrobiaceae; genus Prosthecobacter. The sequence continues at coordinate 6,139 of JAOZVT010000362.1, read as the reverse complement.
GATGTTCGGGACATTCCCATCCAGAGTTGGCATGGGGACGGTTGAACCAGCTAAGGGTGGTTTGATGCTAGCGGCAATGGTATTCCGATCCGATTGAAATGGGGCATTCTTGGGAACCACCTTGGAAGCTTCATTTTGCGTGGTGCGGATGAATTTCTGAGGCTGTTTAACAGGCTCCGGAGGTGGCTCGGGGATCAACTGATTTGGGAAGATCAGGGTGACCGTGGGTTCCTTTTTTGGGGCGGCCTGATCATCTTTTAGGAAGTCATGCGCGGGTTGACTGCCCAGGACCAAGACGAGCAAAAAGAGCAGGAAGACATGAATCGCCAGAGATCCGGCGATGCCCGTCTGAAGATGCCTGTCGTGCGCGTGAGTCACAGAGGCGCTATGATGCCTCGCCCTGGGCTAGAAGCAACCTTTGGAATCTGGCTTCGGAGTTGGGAATGAGGGGAGTGCCCCTCAGGCCATCATTCAAAGGCCTCTAGGACGGGCTCACCATCGAAATGCTCCGGCAAAGGAATATCCAGAAGCCAGAGGGCGGTTGCGGCTGTGTCGTAGGTATAAATGGTTTTTTTGGCGATGGCGTGCTGTTTGTTCACCCCTTTGCCCCAAGTAATCCATGGGATGGTGGTATTGTTCACGACAGGTTCAAAGTGATTCTTGTCGCGGCCACCATGGTCGGCTGTCAGAATGATGGTGCTTCTATCTTGAATCCCTGCTTTTTTGATGGCGTCGAGTATGACACCGAGGGCGGCATCGCAGACTTTGAAGGCTTCCATCTGTTCTCGACTGCCCCAGCCAAATTTGTGGCCCGCACTATCGGCATCAGGAAAATGGATGAAGCAAAGCTGCGGTTTTTTCTCCAAGATGAAGGCGCTGGCCTGGGCCGCGACTTCAGGGGCGGGGACGAGTTTTTTTTCCTCACTGGTGGGAATCGGCCCGTAGGAGTAGGCTGTGCCGCAGTTAAACATGTCCAGACTGTCCTTGATCCACAGGTGGCGGAATTTGATTTTCCCGCAGAAGAGTGCGGTGACGTAGTCAGGATGTGCGGCTTTGGTGAGGCTGAAGATGGTCGGCACCCTGACGTTTCCGCGCATGGGAAAGAAGTCATTCCAGTCAATGCCATGTTTGGAGATGTCCACCCCTGTGAGCATGGAAGTGTGAGAGGGAAGGGTCTTGGATGGAATGATGGTGTTGGCCTGCCAAGAGTGGGCACCTTCAGAGACAAGGCGTTTAAGGTTGGGCATCTCGGCCTGCTGAATGATGGTGGGGTTACCGCCATCAAAACTGACGACAAACACATGCTCCGTGCGCGGAGCTGCGGTGACAAGGAGTGGGGCGAGCAGGAAAAGGGATAGCAGGCGCATGTGTGGAAAGGTCAGGTGGAGTCGAACGTGACTCAAGCGCCGATTCTGCCATTCAATGCGATCTCTTTTGAGGCCGCACTCCGCTATCCCGCGCTGAATCGCGGAATCCGAGGGGAAACAAAATTTTCTCTTCCTCGCGCGGGAGCCTGTGGTAAGACGGCTACGGTTCCAATCCACCGACCATGAAAATTTCTTTAACCGCCTTCACCTTGCTAGTCCTTGCCTTCCAGTGCGTCAGTTGCAGTACGGAAGAAAAAGATGGCCGGAAATACTATGGTAGCAGCTCACCCCTCCAGGGGAAAATGGGGGTGCAGTTTAAGCGCCTACGTTCCAGTTCCCCTGCGCCAACACCAACTGAACGCACCAGCGACGGCAGCTTGTTAGGCTCTCTGGGGCGTGATGATTCTTCTGAGCCTCCGGGTCTGCTGGATCGTAATGAGACTCCAGATGAACCAGGGGCTGAATACTGGGTGCATGGTCAGCAGTCTGCGAATCCAGTGCAGAGCCGGATGGGCGTGCGTGTTTCCCGCCGGAAAAAGTAAGCGTCCCTTCTGGTTTACCACCAGAGGATGTCCAGGAGGACTGTGGCCACCATCGCAAAGCTGATGATCAGCCGAGCGATGAAGCCCACGCCCGTGCCTAGCAGTGTGCCCCAGGTGGATTTGACCGCAGGGGCCATGCGCTTCCGTGCAAAAACGAGTTCGAACAAGAGTCCGCCTATTAGCGGTCCCAGGATAAAACCAAGGGGAGCAAAAAAGAGCCCGACAATACCGCCGACGAAAACGCCGACGATGCCCCAGCGGCTGGCCCCAAACCAACGCGCGCCTAGGGCTCCCGCCGCCATGTCCAAGGCATAAGCCAGGACGAGGAGGATGGATAAGATCACAATGCCCTGCCAGCTCATGCCTTCCTCCGGTCGGAGGAAGGTGTGCAGGATACCTGCGATAAAGAGGATAAAGGGACCTGGCAGCAGGGGGACGACAGAGCCGATGACTCCGACAATGAGTAGGCAGATCGTGAGCAGCCAGACGCCTAGCTCACCAAAAGGAAAGCTTTGGGCACCGAGGGAGATCGTTTCCCAGAACGTGGAGAGCCATTCAATCATGGTGCCAGGAGATCTTGGTCGAGACGGGTTGGCGTACGCTGCGTGGGTAATTGAGGCCCGGCTTGGGCCAGCCTAGATACATAAGACCGACGCAGCGGTCTTCGGCGCGAATGCCTAACCAAGTCTGAAATTCTGGGGAGCCAAGAAGGGGTGGGGAGGACCAAAAGGAGGCTAAGCCAGCGGCTGTGGCGCTGAGCATGAGATTTTGCAGGGCGCAGGCCAGGGCTTCGATTTCCTCCAGTTCGGGGATTTTGGCCCCGCCGTTGCGCTCCATGACACAGGCAATGATCACTGGTGCCAGCAGGGGATTATCCCCCATCTTTTGATATTTATCCTCGCGGAATTCGGTAGGCGGGGTGGTTTCCTGGTAGATGCGGCGCAACTGAGTTGCCAGACTCTGCCGTGAGGCCCCGCTGAAGACGTGGAATTTCCACGGTTCCGTCAGTCCATGCGTGGGTGCCCAGGTGGCATTTTCGATCAATTCTGTCAGCAGATCGGCTTCCACCTCCCTCGTCGTGTCCATATCCACAGGTTTGATGGAACGGCGATGTCGAATCAAGGTGGTGGTTTCAGAAAGGGAGGGCAAATTCATGCGCTTACAGATAGTCTGAGGAATGGTCTGCGTCCACAGGCAGCGCAGTGCCAATGTCGCTGAATAGAGTGCTTTTTAGTCGGGAATGTCTGAGAAAATCCAGATTGACCTGGAACCTGGATGTGGCAAACTCTCAGCCCTCACGCTCCGGCGAAAGCGACGTCTTTTGCTCCCTCGTCGGTTACACGTGATTTGAATCCTACCCTCATGAAAGAACAAGGCCATCCTACGGTTTACGAAACCACTATCACTTGCACCTGCGGTGCTGTGTATCAGACCATCTCCACTGTGCAGAACCTGAAAATCGGTATCTGTGCTGGTTGCCACCCTTACTTCACCGGTGAGCAGCGCTTCATCGATACGGCTGGTCGTGTGGACAAATTTGCTCAGCGTTACGGCAGCACTCGCGTCCGCCGCGCCCCGCCGAAGCTCAGCGACGTTTCCGCTTAGCCCCTGCATTCTCTTTACCAGAAAACGGTGTCCGTGCCTCTGTGCGCGGCACCGTTTTTTGTTTCTTTTAGCCCGATTGCCAGGGCTGACGCTGTTCCTTCACGCCTCTTTATTCCATGGATTACGCCCCAATCATTGCCACCAAACGCAGCCGTTTTGAACTCCTTGAAGAACTCATGGGACAGCCCGGCTTCTTTGACGATGCTCGTAAAGCGGGGGATTTGACCCGTGAGCACCGTACTCTGGGGAATCTATTGGAAAGCTGGGATGAGTATCAAAGGCAGCTTACCGAATTGACCGAGAATCAAGAGATGGTGAAGGCGGATGATGAGGAACTGGCTGAGATGGCAGCGGCTGAGATTCCCCAGATTGAAAAACGGATCGAAGAACTGGAGAAAAAGGTTCAGTTTTCCATCTTGCCACCCGATCCACTGGAAGGGCGTGATGCCTTGGTAGAAATCCGCGCTGGTACAGGTGGTGACGAGGCCTCCCTTTTTGCAGCGGACTTGGTGCGCATGTATTCGCGGTATGCGGAAACTCGCGGCTGGAAGGTGGAGACTCTTGAGTCCAGCCCTTCAGATGTGGGCGGGTTTAAAGAAATCGTCATGAAAGTCGCCGGAGAAGATGTCTTCCGGGTACTGAAATATGAGAGCGGCGTTCATCGCGTCCAGCGTGTGCCAGCGACTGAGGCCCAGGGCCGAATTCACACTTCTGCTGCTACGGTGGCGGTGCTGCCAGAGGCGGAGGAAGTGGACTTTGAATTGAAGTCTGATGAAGTGCGGATCGAAGTCTGCCGTTCCTCAGGTGCCGGTGGTCAGGGCGTGAACACGACTGACTCCGCCGTGCAGGTCATGCACATTCCTACGGGCACCATTGTGCGCTGTCAGGACGGACGCAGTCAGATCAAGAACAAGGAAAAAGCGCTGACCATTTTGCGCTCTCGCTTGCTGGAAAGAAAGCAGCAGGAAGAAGCCGCCAAATACTCGGCACATCGTCGCAATCTCATTGGCAGCGGTGGAAGGGAAGAGAAAATCCGCACCTACAATTACCCCCAGAATCGTGTCACGGATCACCGCATTGAAATGACGGTGTATAACCTGGATATGTTCATGGAAGGCCGCGTGGATGGTATCGTAGATGCCTTGCTTGCTAGTGATCTTCAGGAACGTCTGGCTGAGGCTGGGCTGAAGTAAATTTGAATCGTCAGAGGAAAGATCTATTTCATCTGATCTCGACCTTACTAAGGTAGCCCTCCATGAAACCCCTCCTCGAGACTCTCCGCGCTGGCACTGGCTACCTGGAGAAACATGGTGTGGAGGAAGCGCGGCTGAACATGGAGCATCTGCTGGCGCATGTGCTGGGCTGCCGTCGCTTGGATCTTTATCTTCGCTTTGGCGAAGGGCTCCATGAGAAGGATCTAGAGATACTGCGAGGACTTACCAAACGCAGGGCCGAAGGGGAGCCTTTGCAGCATTTGCTGGGCACGGTGGATTTCCTGGGGAACGAGCTAGTCAGCGACCATCGCGCTTTGATCCCGAGGCCTGAGACGGAGTATCTGTGTGATCTCTTGATCAAACATTATGGCAAAAATCCGCCAACGCGTGTGCTGGATATGGCCACGGGCTCTGGCTGCATCGGCCTGACTCTCGCGACGGCATGGAAGGAGAGTCAGGTAATATTAGCGGATATTTCAGAAGAGGCGCTGGACCTCGCCAGGCTGAATGCCAGCCGTTTAGGCCTGGAGGGGATGCAAATTCTGCGGAGTGATCTTTTTGAAAAAATCAGCACGCCTTTTGATCTGATCGTCAGCAATCTGCCTTACATCCCGCGCGGTGAGATTCCTTCGCTGAGCCGTGAGGTGCAGCGTGATCCGATTTTGGCCCTGGATGGAGGCCCGGATGGATTGGACATCGTGCGGCGTTTTTTGGCCGATGCACCAAGCCGATTGACGGCGGGAGCTGCCGTGGCGCTGGAGGTGGGGCATGATCAAGGGCATGTCACCGCAGAGCATACACGCGGTCTAGGTTACACTGAGGTTAAAGTTTGGGCCGACTTGGCTGGAATAGAGCGTTTTGTGGTCGCTGCTGCGCCTTTGTTGGCTTGATTTCAGTTTTTTCCAAAAAAAGTGTAACTGGAAATTACCAATGCGGTAATGCCCTATGTCTGCGGGGTTTGTCGCTGGAATTAGCTTTCACGGTAGCTGATGTCTGGTGGCGGGCCCCGTGGGCGTCGCTCTCTTACAGATGCTCATCTTCCTACTTGCGCTGAGCCTTCCCCGACGCACTTAGACGGGAAACATGGAAAAACTTATCGTTCACGGCGGCGCACCTCTCAAAGGTCGTGTTAACATCAGCGGCAGCAAGAACTCATCTCTGCCCATTCTGGCGGCTACTTTGCTGACCAAGGATACCTGTACGATCCGCCGCGTGCCTGATTTGAGCGATACCAACTACATGGTCCGTATCTTGGGGGAATTGGGCGCCGAAGTGGAACGCGCTAGCGGCGTGGTCGTGGTGAAGGCAGAAAAGATCAAATCCATTGCCCCCTATGAACTGGTGCGGAAAATGCGCGCGAGCATCTGCGTGCTGGGACCTCTGACGGGCCGTTTGAAAAAATGCACTGTTT
>JAOZVT010000361.1 GCA_025869455.1 Prosthecobacter sp. | reverse complement strand
CTGGGTGGCCATGTCCAAAAAAGGCAAGGAGATCCCAAGCTTCAAAGCACCTGAAGGCATGGATAAAAAGGAGGCGGAAATCGCTTTCCAGAAAGCCGAGCTCCAGCGCAGCACCGCTTGGCTCCAGGCCAATGCTTAGGGCTGAATGTCGCAAATTAGGCTGTAATGGCTAAAATTTCAAAAATGAGAGGCATAAAAGATCGGTTTCCCGAAAATTAAAGTTTACTTAATAATTTAAGATAGCTTAATGAAGTCATAATACCTGTGGCTGTCATGACTCTATCTCCCGATACTCTCCGTCCTGAGACCCTGGCTGAACTGGAAGCAAGTCTGCACCAGATGAAAACGGCCAACTACTTTCTCCGTGTTGCCGTGGATCAAGTACCTGAAGCCGTGCTCATTTTAGAGGCGGAAACCAATGAAGCCTCAGGACCGAAAGTACTGTTTAGCAACGCCACCGCTGCCGTACTGGTAGGCGTAGAGCCAGAGAAAGGCCTGCGCGGCATGGGCATTGCAGACTTAGCTGCGGGCGACATGGATGCCTCCGTTCTTCTGGAAAGTCTGAATCGTGCGGTGGAGAATGGCGGTGCGCATGAGTGCGAGGCCTTGGTGCAGAATTTTTATGGCAATCCGCCCCAGCGCTGCCGCTGGCGTGTACGCGCTGTCTTTAACAGCCTGCGTAAGCTGCTGAACTTCACGCTGATTATCACCCCATTGGCGAACTCCGCAGCCACGAAGACAGCACCTCTGCATCTGGATGATCTGGATGCCCAGTCAGATCAACTGAAGCAGGATAACCTAGCCGCATTGGCCCAGGGAATAGCCCATGATGTGAATAATTTGTTAGGCCCAGTTACCATGCGCCTTTCGGACCTTCTCCAGCAGGTTCAGGGGCAGCCAGCCTTGAAAGAAGAGCTGCAATTGATCTTTGGAGGCCTGAAGCGCGCACGCCAGTTTACCTCACAAGTGGTCACAGCCTGCAAAGCAAAGACGAATCAAAGACAAGCCGTAGATCTAGAGGCCATCATTCGTGATACGGTGAAATTTGCCGGGGCAGGGTCCAATGCCCAACTACGTGTGCGCTTAGGAACCTCTCTGCGCTGGCCCGTGGCAGATGCCGTAAAGATCAGCCAAGTACTGCAAAATTTGATCCTCAATGGCATCCAGGCCATGCCCCAAGGAGGCTACATGGATGTGGATGCGGAAAACGCAGATATTGGTTTGGGTGAAGATGAAATCCTAAAACCGGGGCCTTACGTTCGTATCACGGTACGTGATCGCGGCTGCGGCATTGCCCCTGAAAACCTGCAACGCCTTTTCAAAGAAACCTTCACCACCAAGCCTGACGGCAACGGGATCGGCCTAACTACCTGCAAACTTTTCGTCAAGGCTCACGATGGAGACATCCGCGTGTCTTCACGCCTGAATGTGGGAACGGAATTCAGCGTTTATCTACCAGCGGTTCCAGCCATGACGGCCACCACAGGTCATGTGGAGAAAGATCATGCCCCTGTACCTTTAAAAAAGGGTCAAGGGCGCGTCCTGATCGTGGATGATGAGGATGATCTGCGCAAGGTGGCAAACCTGATCCTCAAGCGTTGCGGTTACGAGGTGATCGAATGTGACAATGGCCAAGATGCGGTGAAAATTTACCATAGCCTAGCGCGCACCGGTACACCACCTGATGTGGTGCTGATGGACCTGACTCTACGTGGTGGCATGAATGGCGGCGAAACGGCGGATGAAATCCTCCGATTTGACCCAGAAGCCCGTCTTGTGGTGACCAGCGGCAGCGTCAACGAAGACGTACAGATGACATACTTAGAAAAAGGTTTTGTCGGTGTTTTGCCCAAACCTTACGAAGCGGGTGAACTCACCCAGATCGTCCATCGTGTAGTAACGATGATGAGCCGGGCCTAACTTTGTTTGCGAAAATTCTTCGTCCACTACTCACCTAACCATTCTCTGAGGCAGCGCCATTTGGCAATGCTAACCAAATGACGCTCAGGAAGAAGATCAGGGAACGATAATAGTGATGGTGACGGTCTCGCTAGAAACGCCCGTTTCGTTGAGCTCATTCGAGACGACAACTCGGTAATCTCCAGCATCCGCTTCACCCACACTGCTTAACACAAGCACATTGTTCGTTTCCGTACTCAGTTCTTCCTCATTCTTATACCAAAGGTAACTGTAAGGGCCTGAGCCATCGGGATTGGCTGTCAGTTCGATCGTATCACCGATTTCCAACTCCGTGCTCTCTTTACTCTTCGTAATGGTGACCGTTGTGATCGGCTCTTGGATCTTCAATTCGACGGGATTGCTCAACACACCCTCTGGTGTTGTGTCATTTGCCACCAAGACCGTATAGCTAGCGACGTCATCCGTGGAGATCGAATCAATCGTGTAACTCCCCTGGACGGCCCCTTCAATATCCTCTCCATTTTTCTTCCATTGATAAGTAAACGGTTCAGCGCCCTGAGTAGAAACCACAAAGGTAACCGCGCTTTCCAGAGGCAGGAACTCATTGGCCGGGATACGTGAAGCATTGACATTCTGCACCTCCGTACTCACAGCAAGAGAGACTTCATTACTCAAAACCCCGTCTGGTGTTGGTCCGTTTTTCACAAGCACCGAATAATTTCCAGCACTCTCAGGACTCACAAAATTAATGGTGTAGGTGGATGAAACGGCCGATTCAATATCCTGGCCATCTTTACGCCACTGATAAGTATAAGGGCTGGAACTCCCCGTGATGCTTGCGATCGAAAAAGTCACCGTTCCCCCAATACCGATGGCCTCTGTCGAAGGGCTTCTCTGAGCCGTCACAGAGGCAATCGGATTGGCAACCACAATGGAGATACCACCGCTGGTAACGCCAGCTGTTGTGACAGCATTGCTAACACGCACGCTGTAAGTTCCAGAGTCCGTGAGTGACAAAGGATCTAATGTATAGGTCGCATTCGCAGCTGCATCTCCACTGATGTCTGAGCCATCTTTACGCCAGCGATAAGTCAGCGGTCCACTGCCATTAGCCGTGACGGTGAAGGTGACAGCACCATTCACTGGCAATGGGCTGGTTGTGGGATTTCGAGCGATGGTCACGTTGCTCACTGGGTCATTGATGGTCAACACAGCCGGATCACTGATTACTTGTGAATAGGCGGTGGTAATAACCACATCATAACTGCCCTCTTTGGACTCAGTGACAGATGTCAGTGAGTAGGAGCTGGTTTTTGCATTGCTGATGCTTTCACCATCTTTACGCCATTGGTAAGTCAATGTCCCTCCATCTGGAGCCGAAGCGACAACCGAGAAGGTCACGTTACTACCAGGATCCACCGACTGAGACAACGGTTGCTCAGAAATCGTGATCTGCGCAGGCCTGAGGTGCACACGACCAGACAGAATGGGAGACGTTTTCAAGGTTGTCGGAGGGTCTTCAGAAGGCAACTGTGACAATAAGAAGTAGCCAACCCCACCAGCCGACGTACCCGGCACCTCTTCCGAGGTGCTTCCATCACTATAGGTTTGCGCAGGAATCGTCGGAATTTGCTGAATGATCAGCCCAGCATAGCTGGCTTTGCGGCTAGGGGCAGATGGATCACTCAACTCAAAGCTGCCGCTGAAAAAGCCAGTGCTCGCGTTGATGTTCAGAGTAGCTTTCCCAGGGTTGGTGATAGCACCTGACGTAATGCTGACGTCATTGTTATTCTTGATCCGTAATGCCAAAACATCAGGATTGATTTCAGACGCTTCCAAGCCGCCTTCATCAAAGTTCAAAGAAGCATTCCCTTCTGCATTGGGCAAGGACATGACAATTGGGCTGACATGATCTGCGTCTGGAAACTTATTCTGAGGAATATAACTCATACCAAGGGCATCGAGAATCAAAGGTCCAAAACCCTCTTTGTAGGTACGCTCCTTGGCGGATGACTGAGCGCCTTTCTTCCAAACCAACTCACCATCCACCCGGAAACGATTGGCCGAATTATCTGATAACGTCTCAATATACTGCAAATAAGACTGCCCAAGTATAGCACCCGTCTTTTTATAAAGAGATTGATAAACCAGGAACTGCTGCTGCCCCCCCAAAAAGGAACTGCAAGTCACCGTTGTTCCATCTGCCAAACGACCCGCAATAGACACCGTACCGGCATTGTCAGGTGTAGCCACAAGGTAACCTTGCCCCTGGGGGATATTGAGCTGCCCCGACGAAGTTGTGGGCAAGGTTAACCCAATGTTGAGTTTGCCAACATAAGAGAAATTCGGACTCCAATTGATGTTATAGATTTTCCGATAAGCCGTAAACGCGACAGAGTTTTCGCCATCGGTCAAAGTTCCGGTTACATTTCCACTGTCCGTATAACCCGAAGGAGACAGAGCACTTAAGCTCATCTGAAGCGGTGCCAAATTGCCTTTTCTTTTCACCGTGGCTTGACCCGTCGTACGGATGGCACCAGCGGTTTGATCCATCGTCCCCGTGAAGCTCAGCACATCTTTGCCCATGGTCAGTTTACCGCTGATCTTGCCCCCATCCGTGACAGTCATATCGATTCGCCCGCCCTGACCTTCATTAAAGATATCTGACACACCAACCTGACCGACAAAAGTCCCCACCACTGCTTCCGGTAAAGGTAGCACCACCATATTAGCAGTCACCGTCGCGCTCTTTCCTGCTGGGTTTTTAGCTGAAACTTTCAGCGTATAGTTACCCGGCGCATTCGCTTTCCCAGTAATTCGCCCAGTCCTCGCATCTAATTTCAAACCTGAAGGCAATCCACTCACCGAGAATGAGCTGATGTTCGTGCTGTCCTCTCCGCCACCGGGAAGCGTGTAATCATAGTCAATGCCCACATAAGCCGTGTCTGGGGTAAAGTCGTCAAAGATTGGACGTTGAACGATGACCACTCTCCACGCACCGGTGACCGCCGTTAAATCTCCTTCAGCCGTTCTCACTGAGCAAGTGTAGGTCTCATTGGCCGTTACTTTTTTGATCGTTAAAGTCGCTGTCTCTGACCCTTTAATGTTGTCACCGTCTTCAACAAAAATAGAGCCATCCTTTTTCCATTGATATAACATGCCAGGAGGGCCTGAAGCCTGCGCTTTGAGCACCACCGTTTTATTCAGCACGGTAGCAGCTAGCGGTGATGATTTATCCACCACAATAACATCCGCCGTATTGCTATAAACTTTACCCGCAACGTTTTTAGCCAGTAAATCATATCTACCGCCATCTGTCACCTTGGCCGCAGGAATGTTTAAAGTAGCTTCCTTTTGCCCACTTACCGTTTTGCCACTGCGCCGCCAAGTGAAGGAAGGATCAGGTGCTCCCGTGACGGTGGTGGTAAGCACTAAGGGTTGTCCCACCTCCACAACCTTGCCCACAGGCTGGCTGGTAATTTCTGGTGCCGTTCTTAAACTGACCTTAGCCGTATCACTGGTGAGCGTGGTGGTGTCATTGCTGACTAACACATCATAATCCCCTGTATCAGCTTCTTGGACGGCACTGAAGGCCAGCTTTTTGTCCGTTGCTCCGTCAATCGGCACTCCCGCTTTCCGCCATTGATACTGCAAGTTTGACCCCGTAGCCGTCACCGTCAAAGTCGCTTTTTTCCCTGGCAAAACGGCGACGGAAACTGGCTGCCGTTTGATCACTGGGACTTTATAACCACGCACCACATTCACACTGAAGGATTGGTCCACCGAGTTACCATCCAGATCTGAAGCGCGCACGACGATGGTGCTGCTGCCTGCAACAAGACCTTCCAACAGCAGATTGCCATCCTGAATACTCGTCCGCACAACTGTAGGTTCACTGTTGCTCGTGATGGTGTAGGTCAGCACCGGAATCGAAGATGCTTTCAGGATCTGGACCGTCTGGGTCACATCCATATTAGAAGGAGCTGTGCTACCCGTTGCGTTCATGGGCACTTCCTCAAAAGCGGCCTTGCTGCCATCCAAAATCACACGACGATCCAAAGCCTCGTCCGTCCCGCCAGAGGAATTGTAATCTTTATAGACACCAATGGGCAATGCCGCGATGGCGTCCACCTTGTCCATGCCAGTGCCAGCAACCCTGGCAAAGACCGTGAAGCCCCCATTCTGGTTATCTAGCTCAATGCCTTCCTTGAGACTATTATCTTCTAAATTAAAGAAAAAGTCGTGCGTCGCACTATCTGGACTCCCGCCTACTTTTGCGGCGGCGATGGTTCCCCGAATGTTGGAAATCCCAGGCTCATTCAAAGGCGATGGCCGTTTCAGGAGCGAAGAAAAATAATTGGGCGACTCAATGGGTACATAAGCCCCGCCCTGCACCACAAAGGTAGGGACGGAACGGTGAAAGATCACTCCATCATACGCACCATTATCTACATAGCCCAAGAAGTTATTCACGGCCTGCGGCGTGAGGCTAGGATAGAGCAACACATTGATATCTCCATTGGTCGTTTTCAGACGAACAGCCTTTTCCGAGTCATCATCTACAAACTTATCTGCCAGGGGAATCGTAAACTGGGTGTTGGTCCCCAGGGTCGTATTATCAATGGTCTTGGTGACCACTGGGCTGGTTTCTACTTTGAGCACACGCAGCGTCAAAGGAGTCGTCGCAGTCCCCGAAGTGTAACTCACGGTCATCGGACAGACAAAAGGACCCGAAACTTCTGGCGTACCTGAGATCTCCCCCGTTTCGGCATCAAATGTTAGACCTGTTGGTAAATCAGATACCTCCCAGGACGTGCGCTCCGTATCATTGGAGACCTCCATAGTGTATGAAAAAGGCACTCCCACTTTAGCAGGTTGGTAGCCACGGCTCGTGAAGCCATGCCGCGCGTAGGCGCTGGCAGTATTGCTTTGTTCAGACACCGCTCCCGTTCCTGAGTAGCGGGCTTCGACATAAAACTCATGTTCACTGTCAATCGCTAAGGGAACATCGACATAACTAGAAGTTTCTTCATCCAACTCACTGCGCGTGGTGACAGTCGCACGGGTCGTATCTGCCACCATGGACTGCGCATAATACCAATCCGTGGTGCCGACGACACGGGTGTAAATGTCATAGTTCGTTTCTGAATCCGAGAGATCCTGCCAAGTGAGATCCACAGCACCAGAAACACCGGAAGTCGTGGCCGTAAGCCCCGTTGGTCCTGGAAATTGAGTGCTCACTGTATGGACGTTGCTCGGTGCTGTTACGATAGTTGTCTCTCCATCAGCCTCATAGATGGCACTCACTCGCCACTCCAGCGTGACACCTGGTCCAGTGGTCACCGTAAAGGATGTGGTGTTTGCATTAACGGTGCTAAAATCCGTCCAATCTGGTGGGTCATCAACATCCGTCGTGAGCGCTTTGTACTCGATCTGATAGCCCGTTTCATTCGTAGAATTGTCCTTCCAGCGCAGCACGATTTGCTCTTGGTCGAGTGCTTCCCCAGATAACTCGGTGGGCGGATTCAACACAGGAAAGGTAAAATTAACGATGTTGGAGATGCTGGTGTCCAAATTCGCCGTGGGAGTCGTCGTCGTACTGTCATTTCGGCGTGTGGCTCGTACCGTAAACTGATACTCTCTGCCAGGCACTAAACCGGGCTGCAGCAGCGCTTCGTGCGTATTAAACCAATGCAGATTCCCCAAGGTGGTAAAAGCAGGCGGGGAGGTATCGCCTGAATCGGGTTTTTCTCTGTAAAAGACCTGATAAAAAATTTCAGCGGTACTGTTATCATTCCAACTCATGTCCAAGACGCCATCATAGGTCTTGCTGCCAACCACATTGGTAACCGCAAAATTTGAAGGTACATTCAGTGTCGCCTGCTCATTGGAGGTAATAATCTGAACGATGTTGCTTGGACTGGATTCAACGACAGCTCCATTATATTTGAAAGACTGCACCCGAAATTGCACAAGAAAGCTGTCACCAAAATCATACGCAAACACGTACTGGGTCTCATTGATGGCCGTATAAGCTAGGGTGCCGAAAGCGCCCGTATTGCCATATCGAATTTCGACCCGAAACCCACTTTCGTTAACGGAGTTATCCTCCCAATTTAGCAAAAAATAACGGCCACTCTTGGTTTCCCCCAGCGTCCCGCTCAAGGATGTTTCTACCGTCAGATTTTTTGGCGGCTTGGGAGGGGTTGCAGAAACTGTTCCAGATCCCATGAGGACGAAACCGAGAGACAACAGCACCCACACCTGGGTTTTAAAAACATGAAAATGAGAGAGCATATCTGGGAAATGAGGTTGGGGGCAGCGACGAGACTTGATGACACAGAACCCCGCCGAGTGAAGTTTGTTGAGATAATAACTTTTTTGTCATTACAATGTCAATCTTATTAGAGGCTACCGCTCAGCTTTAGCTGGCCCTCAGGCCCAGAAAGCTTCAAAATCGCATTTCTATGTTTTTCCGGTACCTCTTGCCTTCCCTTTTCTTAGCGACCCTGCTGCCTGCACAGGTAGTACCGCAGTTCCGCTCACAGGAAATTGATGCCGAAATTGGCATCGGTTACGGTTTGGCCCTGGCGGATGTGGACGGAGACAGCCTAAAGGACATCCTGCTGGCAGATAAAGACGCCATTGTCTGGTACCAAAATCCCTCTTGGGAAAAGCATGTCATGGCAGAAAAATTGACCGAAAAGGACCATGTCTGCATCACCGCCCGTGACATTGATGGTGACGGCAAGGCGGAAGTGGCTGTGGGGGCGCAGTGGGATCCAGGAGATACGGAAACCAGTGGAGCTGTCTTTTACCTCCAGGCACCAGCAGACCGCACCCAGCTATGGAAACCGATCCAGCTAACCAATGAACCCACCACCCACCGCATGCGCTGGGTGCGCAATCGCGCAGGTCGTTATGATCTCATCGTGGCACCGCTGCACGGACGTGGAAACAAAAAGGGTGAGGGTGCAGGGGTACATATCTTGGCCTACCACAAGCCCGAAGATGTAGCGCAGCCCTGGAATACGACCCTGGTCTATGGCAGCATGCATATGACACATAATTTTGAGGTCATCCCCAGCCCGCCAGATGAAGCCGAACCCTTGTTACTGGCTGGGCGTGAAGGAATCCTCCGTCTAACTCCTGGAGATGCAGGCTGGAAGGAGCAATGGGTCACCCACCATAACACCCCGGAATTGCAAGGCGCTGGCGAGGTGCGTTGGGGTGCCTTTGCAGGTGGCCAACCCTACATTGCGGCCATTGAGCCGATGCATGGTCATCAACTCGTGCTTTACACCCCGCCGCCGAACGGACCTAAAGATGGCCTTTGGCAGCGCCAAGTTCTGGATGACACGCTGGTGGATGGACACGCACTGGCCTGTTATGATTATCTGGGGCTGAACAACCGCCAGATCGCTGTCGGCTGGCGTGCCCACCACAAAATTGGGAAACGGGTTGGCGTGAAGCTCTTTTACACCACGAAAGAAGACGGCACGGGCTGGGAGCAGTTCCTTCTGGATGATAACACGATGGCTTGCGAAGACCTCGTCGGCACGGATTTAGATGGCGACCGTGACACGGACCTCGTAGCTGCGGGTCGCAGCAGTAAGAATATCAAGATTTACTGGAATTTACGACAGTAACCAGGATAAAAGTTTCTCGGAGGAGGGTGAAGCTTCATTGCAAAATGTTCATCGTCGTTAATTTGAACGCCGATATGAAATTTGCACAACTCGCCCTGGTTGCCCTCGCTGGCTGTGTACTCAGCGCCTGCCAGATTCCGGCCTCTTTTGCACGTCAGGAAGTCATCCGCCGGCCACTGTTTGTCCAGCCCGCAGATTCCTCCAGCAGCCCACTTTATGTCTGGCATGGCAGCGGCCAACCTGGCCCGGTCCGTGTGACCATTGATCTCAGTGAACAAAAGGCCTACATCTTCCGCAATAGTGAAAACATCGCCTGGAGTTATGTAGCCACAGGCCGCAGCGGCTATAGTACACCGACTGGCAGTTTTGTGATCACAGAAAAAGTGGTGGATAAGCGCTCCAACAAATATGGCAGCATCGTGGATGCAGACGGAGATGTCCTCCGCAGCAATGCCACAGCAGGCGTACACAGCGCAGCGGGTGGCCGCTTCCTGGGTGCCAAGATGCCCTACTGGATGCGCCTAACCAACAATGGCGTTGGCATGCACGCCGGGCCTATTCCACATCCAGGTTCACCTGCTTCCCACGGTTGCATTCGCCTGCCGTATGACATGGCCCAGAGAATCTTCGAAGCCGCCCCCAGCGGCACGCGTGTGACCATTGTCCCCTAATTTTCCTGTTTGAGCATCACCGACTGGCTCCAGAATCACACCTTGTTCACGGAGGATCCACGTGTCCTCATTCTGGCTAGCCTTGCCGCTCTGTGCATCGGCCTATCCAAAAGTGGACTGTCTGGCACTGCCACACTGAATGTGGTGCTCATGGCCCAGGCCTTTGGTGCCAAGGCCTCCGTAGGCTTGGTGCTACCTTTGCTCATCGTAGCGGATTTCATGGGCTATTTCCTGAACCGCCACGGCGGAAGCTGGCGGCGCGTCTTGCCCATGGCACCACCTGCCATTGCTGGGGTGATCGCTGGGTACTTCCTCTTGGGTGAAATCGACAATGCCAGTGCCCGGACGGTGATCGGCTGGCTGATCATCGGCCTGCTAGGCTTCAAACTGGTACTGGATGCCAGCAAAGGTGCCCTAGCCGTACTGACTGGGCATCGCATCTTTGCCTGGATCATGGGTCTGTGCGCGGGTGTGACCACCATGCTGGCCAATGCGGCTGGACCGGTGATGACCGTTTATCTGCTCTCCCAGCGCCTGGAGAAAAAGGATCACCTGGGTACCTTCAGCCGCTTTTTTCTCTTCATCAATCTCTTCAAAGTCCCCTTCTCCGCCAACCTGGGCATCATCAACCCTCATTCCTTGATGACCAATCTGGTGCTCTTGCCCGCTGTGGTTATGGGCATCCTCTTAGGCTGGCAGATCCTCAAACGCATCCCGCAGAAGCCCTTCGAGTGGACGCTTTTTGTCATGACCTTGATTGCGGCTGCTTGGCTAATCCACGGGTGAGTCGAGTGATGTTGACCCTTTGCAGCGTTTATGCTGCTCTAGTTGTCACCCTATCATGATTCGTAGCCTTCTTCTCACCTTCCTTTTTGGTGCCTCCCTGGCCCAAGCTGAAAATCCGCTCCCTGCCCACGCCCGTGTGGCCATCATTGGAGACAGCATCACCGAACAGAAACTTTACTCCAAATACATGGAGGCCTACCTGCTGGCCTGTACTGGCCACTCAGACATGCACGTTTTCCAATTCGGCTGGAGTGGTGAGCGCGCCAGTGGCTTTGCCGCCCGGTTAAAGAATGACCTCAGCGTCTTCAATCCAAACGTGGCCACCACCTGTTACGGCATGAATGACGGCAGCTACACGGCCTACACGGACGCTATCGGTGCGGACTATGAAAAGAACATGCGCCTAGTCCTGACCGGGCTGAAAGAAGTGGGTGTAGAAAAGGTCGTCGTAGGCTCCCCCGGTGCCGTGGACACCAAGTATTTCAGCCGTATTGATCCGGCGATTTATAACGACAATTTGTCCCACCTGCGGGATATCGCACTGAAGCTGGCCAATGAAGACGGTCAATCCTTTGCCGATGTGCATGAAACCATGATTGAGGCCATGGCCAAAGCCAAAGCTGCGCTGGGTCAAGACTATGATGTCTGCGGAATGGATGGTGTGCATCCTTCTCCCAACGGTCACCTGCTGATGGCGGAGGCTTTCTTGAAGGGCCTGGGCCTGGATGGCAATATTGGTGAGATCACCATGAACCTCAGTGGTGAATCCACGGCTAGCAAGGGTCACCAGATCACCGCGCAAAGCAAAGGCAGCGTCACCCTGGCTAGCACCACTTGGCCTTTCTGCTTTGATGCCGACCCAAAGTCCGCCTGGAGCAACCGCAGCATCCTACCTTTTACAGCCTTCAATGAAGACCTGAATCGTTACACCCTCGTCGTCAAAGGCCTAACCAAAGATAGCGCCAAGGTCACCTGGGGCAACGAAAGTCATGAGTTCACCAAGGCTCAACTGGAAAACGGCATCAACCTCGCCGTCGAATTCACCACCACACCTTTTAACGCTGCTTTTGCGGATCTGATCAATGCCATTGGTGCCAAGCAATCCTTTGAAACCACGATGATCAAAAACATGATCACTCAACTCCGCAGCATGAACAAAGAAGCCGAAGGGGATGCCGAATTCACCAATGCTCTGGCTGTGCTGAAAAAGAAGCTGACCACCAAACAGGCTCAATACGACACCCATGTCCACTCACGCCTGAAAGCTGTGAGTCATACCATCACGGTGGAGTAGTCCGTCCCTCTCGAATGTAAAAAAAAACGCCCCCATTCAAAATGGGGGCGCTGATAACACAGACTTTTCGAAGCGTTTCCGGCTCAGCGATAAAACTCCAACGTGCGGGCGACGCCGTCTTTCCAGTTCACGAGCACTTCGTAGCCCATGGCTTCGCGGGCAGCAGAAATATCCGCCAAGGAGTTCCGCACATCACCGACACGAGGTGGATGAAATTCGGGTTCTAGCTTTTGGTTAGTCAACTGATTCAGCTCATCAATGAGCTGGAGCAAGGAGATGGAGTCACCTGCCGCAGAGTTGAAAAATTTACCTGCCACTTTTTCAGCCGGAGCTTCCGCAGCCAAGAGATTCGCGGAAACCGCATTGTCCACAAAGGTGAAGTCACGGGCCTGCAAGCCATCGCCAAACACCAGAGGGCGTTCACCTTTGAGCATGGCGGTGCAATACTTCGCGATCACCCCTGAGTAAGGCGAATCAAAGGCCTGACGTGGGCCGAAGACATTGAAGTAACGAAGACCCACAGTTTCCAAACCATAGAGGCGATGGAAAAGCTGGCAGTACTTCTCACTCGCGTACTTTTGCAGCGCGTAAGGGGA
>JAOZVT010000360.1 GCA_025869455.1 Prosthecobacter sp. | reverse complement strand
CGGTCCTAAGGTAGCGAAATTCCTTGTCGGGTAAGTTCCGACCTGCACGAATGGTATAACGATCTGGGCACTGTCTCA
Source organism: Prosthecobacter sp. (assembly GCA_025869455.1). Lineage (GTDB taxonomy): Bacteria > Verrucomicrobiota > Verrucomicrobiia > Verrucomicrobiales > Verrucomicrobiaceae > Prosthecobacter. The sequence goes on along the minus strand of JAOZVT010000360.1, from coordinate 1,228 downwards.
ACGAGAGACTCGGTGAAATTGTAGTAGCAGTGAAGATGCTGTTTACCCGCAATAAGACGGAAAGACCCCGTGAACCTTTACTGTACTCTGATATTGGCTTTTGACTTGTCATGTGTAGGATAACCAGGAGACATTGAAGTCCCCTCGTCAGGGGGGATGGAGTCAACGTTGAAATACTGGTCTTGACAAGCCGGAAATCTAACGAAATTCCATGAATCTGGAATTCGGACATTGTCAGACGGGCAGTTTTGCTGGGGCGGTATCCTCCTAAAAGGTAACGGAGGAGTCCAAAGCTTGCCTCATCGTGGTTGGTAATCACGAGTCGAGCGTAAAGGTATAAGGCAAGTTAACTGCGAGACCAACAAGTCGAGCAGATACGAAAGTAGGGCTTAGTGATCCGGCGGTGGAAAGTGGAATCGCCGTCGCTCAACGGATAAAAGGTACTCCGGGGATAACAGGCTTATCGCCACCAAGAGTTCATATCGACGTGGCGGTTTGGCACCTCGATGTCGACTCATCGCATCCTGGGGCTGGAGAAGGTCCCAAGGGTTTGGCTGTTCGCCAATTAAAGCGGTACGCGAGTTGGGTTCAAAACGTCGTGAGACAGTTTGGTCCCTATCTGTTGTGGGCGTAGGATACTTGAGAGGAGCTGCTTCTAGTACGAGAGGACCGAAGTGGACGAACCAATGGTGTTCCGGTTGTTCTGCCAAGAGCATCGCCGGGTAGCTATGTTCGGAAAGGATAAGCGTTGAAAGCATCTAAACGCCAAGCCCCCCTCAAGATAAGGTATCCCTATGAGACTCCATGTAGACCACGTGGTAGATAGGTTGGGTGTGTAAGCACAGTAATGTGTTGAGCTAACCAATACTAATCAGTCCATTGGCTTGACCACCTTTTTTTAAGAATGAAGAGATGAAGACCATAAAGTCATCTTGGATAGAAAGTGGTCACAAATTATGAATTTTTCACAAGCGAACAATATAAGAGACGCCAAGTGAAGAAAGAGAATTCAAGCGTCGATTTTTATAAGTGATACAATCATTTGCCAGATTTTGCTTGGTGGCATTGGAGAAGAGGAAATACCTGATCCCATCCCGAACTCAGAAGTCAAGCTCTTTATCGCCGATGGTACTACACACGAGAGTGTGGGAGAGTAGGTCGTCGCCAAGTCTTTCTTACTCCATCTTTGATGGACAATCTTTCAACCCTAGCAACTCTCGTTGTTAGG
>JAOZVT010000359.1 GCA_025869455.1 Prosthecobacter sp. | reverse complement strand
CTACGTGGATACCGTTGGCAAAATCAACCGTTTTAGTAATGACGTCAAAGTCACCTTGAGCGATGACACTCGAACAAAGGGAGACTTCGATAATCTCGGCATCAGTGGAACCGTCGAAGTGGGTAAGCATATCGTCTTGAACCGAGGTTACTTCATCGAGCCCTCTGCTCAGTTTGGTGTAGCGGCTGTGAAAGGCAAAGACTATAAGTTGGACAATGGACTGCAGGTAGACAGCAACGAGACCCGCTCATTGCTCGGCAAGGTCGGAATGACAGTTGGCCGCGAGGTGGTGCTGAACAATGGCGGCAAACTGCAACCCAGGCTGCGCGCGGCGGTAAGTCATGAATTCGTCAACAACAATCGTGTCAGCGTGAATGACACTGACTTCAACAACGATTTGTCCAGCACCAGTCTTGAGCTGACCGGTGGTCTGAACTGGGTGCCAGCCAATAACAAATGGCAGGTATATGGTGAGATAGGGACTAGCAGGGGCAGCAAAGCTGACCAGGAGCTAGGAGGGAGTGTCGGGTTGAGCTTCAATTTCTGATCGCATCATGTCTAGTCCTGAAATAGGTTTACACCTGTTTCACCCCAACGCCCGATGCATCGCATCGGGCGTTTTGTATTTCAAAGTCAGGTTCGGACGCTCGCAGTTGTGGATCGAGACCGACTCACTCACCATCTTTCTCGCCTGCATCAAGTCCTGTGGTCGTTGGAGCAAAAGCTCCGTCTTCAGTATCCCGTTGACCCGCTCTGCCAAGACGTTTTGGTAGCAGTCATAGCCGTCCGTCATCGAACACCTGATGCCGTGTTTCGCATGCAGGTCCTGGTACATTCCCGAGCAATACAGGCTGCCTCTGTCCGAGTGATGAACCCGTGGTTGTTCCATTCGACGCTGCTTTACCGCTCGGCGTAGTGCCTGCGCTACTGATTCGGTGTGCAGGCTTTCATGAGCGTGATAGCCGACGATCTTTCGCGAAAAAGCATCCGTCACCAGGCTCAGATAAGCCACACCTTCCTGAGTGGGTAGATAGGTGATGTCAGCTACCCAGACTTGCTCAGGGCCGCTTGGAACAACTTGATCAGGGCCTGCTTTGAGTAAGTTTGGATGGCGCCGAAAGCGATGATGGCTGTCAGTCGTCTTGTGGTAAGCGCGATTGCGGGCCACCAGCAAACGCCTTTCGCGCAGAATTGAAAACAACCGACCTCGCCCCACTTGCAGCTGAAGTTGAGGTTGGCAATGCAGCAAATAACGCAACTTTCGGATGCCCAAGCGTGGTTGTCGCTGACGCTTTTGCTGAACGAAG
>JAOZVT010000358.1 GCA_025869455.1 Prosthecobacter sp. | reverse complement strand
CTGGGACGCCGACCCTAACACAGGCCATCGGATGGCCACCAAACAGACCCCGCAGGATCTCCGCCACATCATTCATCGCGGCCACCTGCTGACCGACATCCCTGACAACTGGGGTGGCCCCATGCGCGCGGTCCTTTTCTGGTGGTTATTTGCCACTCAGGACCGGGATTGGTGGGTTCGATTCCTTGACCGTTTCGGCGCACCCTTCCTGGTCGCTAAATATGACCCCAACGACAAAAAGAGCAAAGGCATGCTCACGCAGGCCTTTAGTTTGGCAACACGACTCTTTGGCCTGGTGGTCAGTCGCGAAACAGAGATTGCAGTACACGCCGTCGCAACCTCATCCCATGGCGAGGCGTTCAAGGCATTCCAAGAGTTTGCCAATGCCGAGGTCTCCAAGTTGATCCTCGGCCAGACCATGACCGTGACGGCTCAGGCGGGCGGTCTAGGCGGCGCGCAGGCTGAAGTTCAAGAGGCTGCCCGTGGCGACATCGAGGCCTGGGATCTCACGATCCTAGCGGCCACGGTCAACGCGCAAATCATCGCACCCTTTTGCCGCCTCAACGGCCTCAGGGGGCGCGCGGTGCTTCAGGTGGCTGTGGATAGCGCCAAGGATCTGGAGGGAAAAACAAAACTGCTGGAAGTGGCTGCTAAGTCGGGTCTGGAATTGACTGATGAAGGCATTACCATCCTCAACAAGTCTGGCGGCCTCCTTTTCCAGCGCGCCGGGGCAAAGCAAGCCGCCTTACCGATGCCAGGAGCCGAGATGCCCAGCACGGGGGGTGCTGATGTCCAAAGTCAGGCGATGAATGGCGCGCAGGTCGGCTCATTGGTAGATGTGATCAAAGCTGTAGCTGGCCGTGAGCTGCCAAAGCTGGCAGCTATGGAGATTCTGCGAAATGCCTTTCCCACAGTGCCTGAGGCTAGCCTAGCTAAGATGTTAGATTCAGCCGGGGCGGTGACATCTCTTTCGGCGGCAGCTGATGCCGGGACAAAGGCAGACGCCATGCTAGAACGGCTTGGACAGCCGACCAACAGCCAACTCGACAAGATTGCCACGCGAGGAGCTCCGCGTTTAGCCGCTGCGTTCCAGGGGAGATATGCTGCGGTCGCTGACATCATTGCCGCCAGCGCCAGCGCCGCAGACCTGGAGCATCGTCTCCATGTCCACTTCTCCTCACTTCCTCCAGGCAAGCTCCAACCGATTTTAGAAGACGCGCTCACCGCCTATGCCGTCACCGGCTCCGCCACCGCCCGGCAACCCTGACCCTTTTGGCTTTTTGCCGAGTTTTTAAATCCGACCCTTTTCGCGAATTTTAATTTTGTGTATCAAGTTTTTTCGTGTTTTTGGCGTGATTGGAGACGGAACGAGGCGGATGACCCAATGAAAAAAACTGCTAGTACGGGTTCAAGCGTCACTACGTGACGCGCTGCATGGGCTGATGAACTTGGCTCAAAACCGGGGATTGAAATCCCCGGCTACCGATCAATCGTCACTTCGTGACGGAGTCTCCAGATTCGATAAAATCGACCAGTCGATGACGTAAATTCATATCATCGCTAACTCCGTGATTGATCACGGAGTCGGGTTTATCTTTCAACTATACAGGTTTCCAAAAGGTTGCCTGAAGCTATGCTCGCTGAAGTCGGCTTAACCCAGGTGAGTACTCGACATTCATTTTGGAAATGGGTCTAACATCTTTTCGCCTTTCTTTGGCAGCCCCATTATAAATCATTTCTTGTTAGGGCGGACGAATTGCGGGCAGGAGTGCCCACATCACTTTATCCCAGAATCGGGGATTAAAGGATGTCTGTTATTTGCAGGAATGGACCACTGCCGATTTGGACCTTATCGCTCACCTTTTTTCCCATGAGCTTTTGCCCCAGGGGCGAGGCTGGAGTGATGACGAGGATTTCTTGATTTTCCGTGATGACCTCGGTCCCGCCAGCAGCAGGCCCCATGAAATAGAATTGGTCTTTATCAAGAGTGACCAATGCACCTAGACAAACCGTAGCGATGGAATCCAGGTCCAGCTTCAAAGCCTGATATTGATGAACGGCCTGCTGGAGTTCCGCTACACGCTGTGCCTGACCGCGAGCGACATAGGAGGCTTCCAAAGTCCGTGTGTCATACTTATTTTCAGCTTTGCTGTCTGGGTCAGTGGCAGCGGCAAAAGAGGCACGTGCGCCTTTGGACAGAATCTCCAGCTCATCAGCTAAGGTTTTCTGAATCAGGGCTAGGACGGCAGATTTGTTCATTGGAAGAAAGTGAAAAGAGGGAGGGCAAATGAACAGCGCCAGAGGATCTTGGCAACAAGTAGCCATGAAAACAAAAAGAAGTGGCCGAAGCTGACTTTTGCTGCCCAAAGACTTTAAGCCGAAGTCTGCCATCGGAGGTCAATCCTGGGCGCAGTTTTTTTCAGCTGGAGCGTGCTGAATCTCAGAATCTGAGTTTAATTTCCATAAATACATGCAATATTCATGATTCAATCCCTTTAAATGCCCGAAACATCCGCCTCCAAGCCGAAGAAGCGAGTGCGCCTAACCCCCTGGCGCGGGCCTGTGCATTTCCTGCTGCTGCTGGTGACGAGTAGCCTGACGCTGCTGCTGCCTTTGGCGTATGTGCTTTTAGTGGTGGTGCTGGGTTTTTACGTGGGTTGGCTGGGGTTTGAATGGGTGACGATGCTGGCCTTCGCTGAAAGCTGGGCGTGGCAAGATGCCTTACCGATTGCGTACATTGCTGCTGGTGCGGTGACGTGGATCTTCATGCTGAGGCCCCTGATGCCGCATCCACGGTCAATCCATGTGGCTTTGCAAATTACCCCAGCGAGTCAGCCACGGCTCTTTGAAATTGTGGATGAAATTTGTTGGCATCTACGTCTAGACCCGCCTCAGGAAATCTGGCTGGATACCACCATTGGCATTCGTTCTTCTGTCCGAGATGGCATGATTGGAGTTGCCGGAGGGGAGCTTATTTTGCACATTGGTCTGCCTATCGTCTCCGTGGTCAGTGCGCGTGAATTTGGGGCGCTCCTCGTTCGAGAATTGGCCATGAATGCAGGTGGGCTGGGAACGACTTTTTCTCATCTGGTGCGAGAATTAAACACCTGGTTCTACCGGGCACTGCATGAGCGGGACCCATGGGAACTGGAATTGAGAACAAGTCGGCCCAAGGAAACCGCCAGCCAGCGATGGGTGCGAATCGCGACTTGTTTGTGGATGGGCGTGGCCAAGATCCCCTTTGGTCTGTTTGTCATTGGAGCACGTCTGATCAGTGCCACGGCTCTTATACGACTGGGGCATGGGGCTGATCGTGCGGGCATGAAGGTCTTGGGCAAAGACGCGTGGAAAGCGCTCCAGCAGAAGATGGAATTGCTCCAAGGTGCCTGGGATGCATCGAAGGTCGAAATCCAGCGAGGCATGACGCAGCAGCGGCTACCTGAAAATCTAGCACTGCTGCTGGCCCGACATGTCGCCAGAGCCTCCAAGCAAAAAACGGAGACTCAGGCCGCAGTTCATCCAGGCAATTCTCATTCAAACAAACAGGCGGCGGGTGCAGGAATCTTTGAAGAATTACCCGCAGACGCCCCAGCCGCCGCTTTGATACGAGGATTTGTGGATCTCTCACGCCAAGTGACCTGCTTTTACTATCAGCATGAACTGGGCATAGGCCTGCACCAAACGCGACTCGTGGCTGATGAAGAAGTGATTCATCAAAACCGCCGTGAGGATGAGTCGCTGGTTATCATTCGGCGTTACTTCGGGGGCTTGGCCCACCCAGAACGCGCCATGTGTGGTCTCGGTTCCACGCATCATGTCTCACCTGGGAGGATGCAATTGCAGGATGAAATTCTGCGTGTGAGGGAAGAGATTCGTGAATGGGGAGGCCGACTGAAGCTTTCTCTTCAGGAATGGAATTTGGCCTGGCAGAGGAGGCGTGATCTGGAAGCTGCTGCCGTTTTGAGTTTGGCAGGCTTCACTATTTCACGCATTCAATTCGGCACGGATGATACCACGCCCGCCTCCCTGCGCAGTGAAGCGGCGCGGCAAAGAATGCTGATGGAGCATATGGAAACGGCCTTGGTGGCCTATGAAGTGAAGCTGGAAAGCCGATTTGCTGCGGCGCTAGGACTGCTGTGGTGGGTGGAGAAGGATCAACTCAATGATCGCCTCCTCGAGCGTCGGCAAGATTTGCCAGCCTGGGTTTCCATTTATGAGGCTATGGCTGGGGCACTGCCTAGTTTCCGCGAATTGTTGACCACTTTCTTTGCCTTTCAGACCTTGGGTGCCCGCTACGCAAGCCTGGATGATGAAGGCAGCTTTTTCACGGCTTTGCAGTCCGTGGTGCCTAAAATGACGAATCTGACCAAACAGATTCAGTCCACGATGGATGGAGCCATGTATCCATTTACTCCCCAAAAACGTCCCATTTCGCTGAATAATCATCTGCTCCAGGGGAAACTACCCGAGCCGATCAATATATCCATGAATCCAGGAGCCGTGGCCGATACACGGGCGATCTCCGCTAAGATGGCCAGCGATGCGTCCGAGGTGATCGCCCCATTTGTGGATCGCTTTCTCCAGCTCTACCACAAAGCTTTTGCCTGGCTGGCGGAATCTGCGGAGCAGACGGAGTTGCACTTTTTAGGTCCCATGAGTTTTGGGTCAGACATCGAACTGCTGATGCCGGAAGAATTCGCAAAAATGCACGAAACCCAGCCGCTGACGCCAAACAAGTCACGTCTGCCCACAAAATAATGTTTACGCCTGGGCTCATACGCGCAAAGGTGCGCCGATGCGAACCCTGGCTATCGGAGACATCCACGGCTGCTCCATCGCTCTCCGAACACTGCTAGATGTGGTGCAACCTGGGAGCGATGACGTATTGATCACGCTCGGAGACTACGTGGATCGAGGGCCTGATTCGCGGGGAGTCATTGACATGCTGATATCGCTGGAAAAGACGATTCAGCTTAAACCCCTGCTGGGAAATCATGAGATCTTGTTTCTGGATGCCCAGGCTGGGCGCTTAGATAAGGAAGCCTGGCTGCGAGTGGGAGGCCGGGAAACACTAGGCTCCTACGCCCCCGATGGCCACAGCCTGTCTTTTGAAAACATTCCGCCGAGCCACCTGGAATTTCTCTACAAACGCTGCCTGCGCTACTGGGAGACGGGCAAGCACCTCTTTGTGCATGCGAATGCCAATTCTGTCTTTGCACTCAGTGAGCAAAGTGATGACTGGCTGTTCTGGGCACGCTTTGAAGACAGCTTCCCCCATGTCTCAGGCAAGACCCTGGTGTGCGGGCATACCGCCCAAAAGAGTGGCCTGCCGAGCATCCGCCCGCAAGCGATCTGCCTGGATACCTGGGCCTATGGCGAGGGCTGGCTGTCCTGTCTGGATGTGGACAGCGGAGAGATTGTTCAGGCAAATCAGATCGGAAAAGTGAGAAAACTGTCTCTGGCTGAGCTGGAAATCACGTCCACAAGCCTTCCCACCCAAGTGTTAGGAAGCTCACCAGATTGAGATTTAGACCTTGCGAGGTTAAGGCCTACGTACAAGTGTCGCATGTCGGGCGCTATCGCCCAAATACAACCCAGGAATTACCATCATCGTGTCATCAGCTCGTTCGATTCTCGTCACCGGAGGCACCGGCTCTTTCGGTCAAAAATGCATTGCTACCTTACTTGCAGACCCGGAGGTGAAACGCATCGTGATTTATTCACGCGATGAATTGAAACAATTCGAGATGGGGATGAAGTTTACGGACCCACGTCTGCGCTTCTTCATTGGTGATGTCCGGGATAAAGATCGTCTGCAGCGTGCGCTGGAAGGCGTGGATACCGTGATCCATGCAGCGGCTCTCAAGCAAGTGCCCGCCGCCGAGTATAACCCGATGGAGTTCATCAAAACGAACGTCTTGGGAGCTGAAAACCTGATCGAAGCCTGTTTGGACAGTGGTGTGCAAAACGTCGTGGCCCTTTCCACCGACAAAGCGGCTGCGCCGATCAACCTTTATGGCGCGACCAAGCTCTGCTCCGACAAGCTTTTCATCGCCGCCAACAATGTGCGGGGTGACCGCAACATCAAATTCAGTGTGGTTCGTTATGGCAATGTGATGGGGTCCCGTGGCTCTGTGATCCCCTTTTTCCTGGATAAGCGGAAGACTGGTGTGCTGCCGATCACCGATCCTGAGATGACCCGCTTTAACATCACCCTGCAAGAGGGTGTGGAACTGGTGATGCATGCTCTGCAATTCGCTCTGGGCGGAGAGATCTTTGTGCCTAAAATCCCCAGCTACCGGATCACAGATGTGGCTGAAGCCATTGGGCCTGAATGCGAAAAACCAGTCGTGGGCATCCGCCCTGGTGAAAAAATCCATGAGGAAATGGTCACCTCCACGGATGCACTGCAGACCATCTCCACGGATAAGCATTACATCATTGTGCCGAACAGGCACCGCCAACCGCTGGATCAAACGATCAAGGCTTTCTGTGCTCATCACAAAGCTCAACCTGTGGACGCTGGCTTTGCCTACAACTCCGGCACGAACAGTGAATGGCTGACCGCTGAAGAGATCAGAACTCTGATCCAGCAGCACGTCGATTCATCCTTTCAGGTAGGCTAGTCCCTATGGCTGAAGAAACCCTTCCCTATGGTCGGCAGTCACTGGATGATGAAGACATCCAGGCGGTGGTGGACGTCCTGAAATCGGAGAACCTCACGCAAGGTCCTGCCATTGGCCGTTTTGAAAAAGCGGTGTCTGAGTGGTGTGGGGCGAAGCATGGCATTGCCATGGCCAATGGCACCGCCACGCTGCATCTAGCGGCCAAAGCCATGGGGCTGAAGCATGGAGACTGGCTGTGGACCAGCCCAATCACCTTTGTGGCGTCAGCCAATGCGGGCCGCTACTGCGGGGCGAGTGTGGACTTTGTGGATGTGGATCCTGGCACGATCAACCTGTGCCCAGAACGACTGGCAGCCAAACTGGAGATCGCGGAGAAAGAAGGCAAGCTGCCGAAGATCGTCGTGCCGGTCCACTTTGCCGGGCAGTCCTGTGACATGGAGCGCATCCACGCGCTGAGTCAGAAATATGGTTTTCGGATCATCGAGGATGGAGCTCATGCTCTGGGTGGGAATTACCAGGGAGAGCGGATCGGTAACTGCCGGTGGTCAGACGTGGTTTCACATAGCTTTCACCCGGTGAAAATCGTCACCAGTGGTGAAGGTGGCATGATCACCACCAACGATGACGAACTGGCCTGGCACATCGGCATGCTGCGGATGCACGGCATCACCCGTGATGCAGATCGAATGATCGGTGAATCGGATGGCCCGTGGTATTACCAGCAATTGGAACTGGGCTACAACTTCCGCATGACGGACCTCCAGGCAGCGCTAGGAGCCAGCCAGATGAACAAGCTGGATGCCTTTGCGACAAGACGGCGTGAGATTGCGAATTTGTACGATCAGGCGTTAGCCGAGCTGCCTTTGCGACCGCTGGCTAGAGATCCGAAGGGCATCAGCGGCTGGCATCTTTACATGATTCGGCTGAATCTGAAGGAGATCACTCGGACGCGCCGCCAAGTCTTTGAAAGCCTGCGGGCTCAGGGTATCGGCGTGAATGTACATTACATTCCTGTTCATCTTCAGCCTGACTACATGAAGTTAGGCTTCAAAGCTGGTATGTTCCCTGAAGCGGAACGCTACTACGAAGAGTGCATCACGCTGCCGATGTTCCCCGCGATGACTAACGAGGACATTGTGCGTGTGAGGAAGGCTCTGGTGGTGGCTACTGGAGGCTAAGGTTCATGCTGACCAAACACCGAGTTTCACCAATTGTTTGGTCGCTTCTCCGGGCCAATCACGATTTGCCAGAGGACTGGCAGGGCTGGGGTGAAGTATGCGACCGACTTTGAAGTCGGAACCTAGGGCGTCTTTGGCACGTTGAGCACGAACCTCAGCGAACGCTCCGACACCGATGACCCATTCAGGATCAAGAGTGGCGATGACTTCACAAAGATGCGCGTCGCAGAGCTTTTCCATGGCTTCGGTTTCGCTGGCTGGAAGTTTGTCTGGGGTGCGATTGCGGCCGCCTTCCTCCATGAACACGAGCGGGCAGTAGTTGGCCACGAAGTGCTCTTTGAAGAAGTTTTCAGCGGCACCAAATCGCTGCGAGAAAAGCCCCCAGAGACGGCGTCCGCTGACCTCTGAATTTTTACAGGCAAAGCCGGTGACGCGGCGTTTCGGATGTTCCTTTTCTGGGTGTCCAACGGGCGTCTCGATCTTCATCCAATCACGGACCGAGGGGATTTCGCCAAACGGAACTCCTGTTTGAGTCATGCCAAAGGGGCCTGGATTCATGCCCACAAGGACAACACGTTTTTTTCCCTCACCAAAGCGGGTCAGGTAAAGCTCATGGGGAACGCGGGCGTAGTCCAGCGGGTTATAAACGTAAGCGGTGGGCGGAGCAAAAGAGAGCGTGCGGAGCTTGTCGCTGAGATCGCGTGCAGCCTGAATGAGTCGGGCGGAAGTGGACATGATTACAGAACTGCGGCTACTTTTTTGGCAAAATAGGTTAGGATCATATTGGCTCCGGCACGGCGGATGCCGATGAGGGATTCCAGCGCTACTTTATCCTCGTCCAACCAACCTGCGGCAGCGCCAGCTTTGATCATCAAATACTCTCCACTCACCTGATAGGCGGCGATGGGTAAAGCGGTGGCATCGCGAAGGCGGGTGATGATGTCCAGGTAAGGGCCGGCGGGTTTCACCATGAGAATGTCCGCGCCTTCAGCTTCATCAATGGCGGCTTCGCGCAATGCTTCGAGGGCATTGGCAGGGTCCATCTGATAGGTCTTTTTATCCCCGGCTTTGGGGGCTGAATCAAGGGCACCACGGAAGGGGCCGTAGTAGGCACTGGCGTACTTGGCCGTGTAGCTCATGATGGAGACTTGCGTAAAGTCTTCATCGTCCAAGGCTTCGCGGATGGATTCGACACGACCATCCATCATGTCGCTCGGAGCCACGATATCTGCACCGGCACGAGCGTGACACAGCGCCTGCTTGCAGAGCACTTCCACACTTTCATCATTGAGGATGCTGCCATCTGCTGAAACCAGTCCATCATGGCCATCGCTGTTGTAAGGGTCCAGCGCCACATCGGTGATCACGGCGAGGGTTGGGTGAGCGGCTTTCAGCGCACGAATGGCGCGAGGCACTAGCCCCTCGTCATTGTAGCATTCTTCGGCTCCAGAAGTTTTCAATTCTTCTGGGATTCGCGGAAACAGGACCACCGCAGGGATGCCCAGAGCATGAGCTTCACCTGCTTCCTTGACCAAATCAGCAATGCACCAGCGCTGGCAGCCAGGCATGGCACTGATAGGGGTGTTTTCATCCCCCTCCTGAAGAAATAAGGGGTAGATGAGGTTTCCAGGGGTGAGCACCGTTTCACGCACCAGATCGCGAATAGCGGGGGACTGGCGGTTGCGGCGTGGGCGAATGGGCAGGTTCATGGCGTGCTGCCACGATGTCGAACTGTGACAGAAGATCAAACTCTCACTTTACGGCTTCGATAAAGCTCAAGAGATCCGCCATCTCCTGTACACTCATGCCTTGCTCCAGACCTTCAGGCATCAAACTTTGACCCGAGGAACTGCTTCCGGAGATGTTGGAACGCTGCACGGTGACCTGTGCGCCACCCATCATCTTCAGTGTCATGCTATTGGCATCGTCCTTGGCAATGATGCCCGTTAGCGTCTGGCCGTCCTTGGTATTCACGGTGTAGGCGATGTATTGCGAAGCGACCTCCTTATGCGGCTCTAAAATAGCCGTCAGCAATCCATCACGTCCACGGGTTTTGACGGTGGTGAAATTGGGTCCCACTTCGATCCCCTGCCCGTTCGCCAGGTGGCAGGCAAGGCAGCGCATGAGATAGACTGTGTTTCCAGCCAAAGCATCTCCTTTCAGGGTAAGTGCTGGCTGAAACGTCTTCACCACTTCTTCCCGTGATGGTGGGATGACAGAAGCGAGAACGGTTTGAGCTAAGGAGGCCACTTTAGCATTTTTGTGTTTTGTTAATGCCTGAACTTGTGAGGCTGAAAGGTCCGTTGGCTTGATGTTTGCCCCAGTCTCCTTCATGACACTGAGCAGAATCAGAGCACTGTCATCCCGAGCCAGCAAAGAAGCCAAGACAAGCTCGCGAGCTTTGGTTTTGAGCTCCTTCCAGTTTTCCATGAGAGGTAGCGCCCCGTCTTTGCCCCCAAGCTCAGTCAGTGATTTCACGGCAGCAGCTTGGATAGCTTCTGTTTGAGACGCTTTCAAACAAGCCGTCAAGGCAGCGCGAGCCTGGTCCTGAGTAGCTAAGGCTAGAAATGCGATGGCTCGAAGTCGCTCCATCTCAGTCGCCGTATCATCTTGAGCTTTCGCAGCCGCATCCGTAAAGAACACCGTGAGTTTGCTTTCAGCATCCACCTTGGCAAGGCTCGTGCCAGCACGACGAAGCCCCGTCCCTAAAGCCGCTAGCTTATCCATTGCCGGTTGACGTTCATTCATCGTCCACAGATTCAGCAGTTCCTGAACTTCGTTGGCCACGTTACGTGCGCCAATGATGGTGATGAGTGCCAGTTGAAGTTCTGGATCAAAGTCGCCTTTAACCGAGGCCTGTTCTATCTTCTCTTGGATTGTAAACGCCAATTCAGGTGGACCACTGGCGACGGCAGAAACGAAAAGAGGATTTCTATTTAGACGAGCTAATGCGACAAGCGATTCGGCAGCTTGTCGATGATTCGGCAATCCCGAAAGTGTTAGTGCCTGCTGAAAATTAGCTCGGGGATTTTTCGGGCTGAAATCAGAAGCCAAAATGGTTTCCAGGATTTCGGCAGGAAATTGTCCCTCTGGATAGGCTGAATCAAGCAGACTGAGAGCACGTTCCTGGACAAAGCCATCCTTATCATGAAGGGCTGTCAGTAGAATAGCTTCATCCAATTGCTCAATCGCCTGGAGTGCCTGTAAGGCGTGCAGCTTAGCCACCGGATTACCCTCCGCTTTGATTATCTGCTGAAGCAAAGGAACAGAAGCTGAAGGCTTCTTCTCATACAGAAGCCGACTGGCAGCATCTCGCTGCCAGCCATTTGGATGTGCCAAAGTTTGGACAAGCTCTTCGGGGCTGGCTTTGTCTAAATTTGGATGTGTGCGATACGCTTTTTTCACCAACTTCGTGTTAGGCGAATCTGCATCCACTCGAACAATTCGGTAGATGCGCCCCCGATCGTTGCCACTGTTGAGGTCGAGGTACTTTTTGATCTCATCCGGCACTGCCCACGGGTGCTCAATGATTTCCCGATACATGTCGCAAACGTAGAGATGCCCGTCCGGTGCATTGGCAAAGTTCACCACACGGACCCAGGTGTCTTTGCTGGCGGCGAATTCATAACCATGCTCGTCTTCGGGGCGCTCTCCGATGAGATCAATGCCATCTTCAGCATAACGAATGATTTTGCGATGAATAAGCTGGCCCCCGGCATCGCCTGTGAAGCTGTTGTTCACAAACTCAGGTCCATAGGCATCGCCACGATAGATGGTGGTTCCTGTGGCCCCCGTAAAATAGCCACTAACGCGTCCGCCGCCTTCGACTGCGCCCTTCACCACACCTGCAATACGCCAGCGAGTACGAATGATGCGCCAGGGTTCATCGGGACTGAGTCGAAAGACCTCCGCAGCGCCACCATCTGCCGCGATGCCATGACGTGCTGGAGGCATGCTGTAGTAGGGATTGCGCGAAGCATACTTATTGTCATACAACCAATATTGAAGATGGTCTGAATTCGAGCAGCCAAACTTGCGGCCGTAGTTGTCAAAGCTCATGCCATACTGAGCGCCCCCACCTTCCAGACCAAATTCGTGAGTCAGAGGATCAAACCAAAAATCCTTACCTCCCAGTTCCTGCTCCGGCATTTCGGGATGTTTAAGACACTGGATTTTACCGCGATTTCCACCACCCGCGAGAACATGCACTCGGTTATCCTGCCCCCACTGAAAGCTGTTCATGAGGCCCTGGACATTCAGGATTTTCAATCCGGTGCCGAAACCCGTGTAGATCTTCTCACGCACCTCCGCCTTTCCATCACCATCACGATCCTCGAAGCGCCAGATATCTGGAGTGGCCCCGACATAGAGCCCGCCATTGGCCCAAATTAACCCCGTTGGCCAAGGCAGGTTATCCGCAAAGATCTGACTGGTTTCAAAAAAGCCATCGCCATCTTTGTCCTCAAGCATGGATATCCTGCCGAGGTGGGGTGTGACGTCCCGCATTTCCGAATAATCAATCATCTCACACACGAACATGCGTCCACGCTCATCAAAACAGATGGCGATGGGATCCCGCACCAGAGGTTCATGGGCGACCAATTCCAGTTTGAAGCCTTTTTTCACCTGCCAAGTGCCAACAGCCTCTTTCGGCTCATAGGCTGGGTAACGAGGCAGATCCTTTGCAGGGTCCACCGCCACCGCGTTCTTCGTTGGTCCATAGGCTTCCGCATGGGTTGTTTTGGATTTGATCCCATCAGCAGGAGGCGGTGCCCCTAAGGTTAGTCCAGAAAAACCGAGAATGGCGGTGAGGAGATACTTCATGAGGGAGATGTGCCATTAAACCAACGTGATCAGCCGCCACCTGACTCGGCGCCCAGTAACAGGAACAGGTACTTTTATCGCGGTCCAGGCAAACCATTTGAATCCAGTTAGCCAGGGGAATCGAAGAACTGAGGAACATTGCCCATTCTTTTCTCATGTCTCTCCCACGCTTAGCCATCATCGGAACAGGTATTTCCGGCCTAGGTTGTGCTCACTTTCTGCATAAACGTTTCGACCTGACCCTCTACGAAGCAGGTGACTACGTCGGAGGTCCTGGAAAGCCGGCCTTGAGCGTGTGCGGAGAATGGTCCCGACCATCGAAAGGG
>JAOZVT010000357.1 GCA_025869455.1 Prosthecobacter sp. | reverse complement strand
ATCCGAAACCACCCTCCATCGTGATGGCCCAATGGCTGGCGGACCTTTCTGGCAAGGCTCTCAATGCGGCTTTGGTGCATCAAGCGGTACCTTTCAGCAAAGCCCTATCCAAGCTAGGCCGCTGGCGGCATGAAGTCTCCGCGACCCGCAAACGACGCTGGGTTTTTAAAGTTACGCTTTTTGTTATTCTCTTCATCGCCGTAGCGCTCTGGCCCATGAAAGTGCGGGTGGAAGGTGACTGCACCCTTCTGCCACTGAAACGTGCCCTCGTCACCGCCGAGGCTCCAGGCAGGATCGAAGAAGTCCTTGTCCGTGAGGGTGAGCATGTAACCGCAGGCCAAATCATTGCCCGACTGGATACCCGCCGTTTGCAGAGTGATCTGGACTCCACCATCCAAAGCCGCAAGCGACTGGAAGCCGAGGCCGGACGCCAACGCGGGCAGGGTAAAGAAGCACTGGCCCGCATCGCTAGCCTGGAGGCCCAAGCCCAGGCCGAAATGGAGAAACGCCTGAACCTGGAGATTGATCTGGCCCAGCTCCGCTCACCCCTGGATGGTATCATCATGACCAAGGATGTGCATCTGAGGAATGGGACCTTTCTCCAAGCTGGAGAAGTCATGGCTGAAGTCGCCAGTGTGGATGCCTGGGATCTGCGGCTGGAAATTGCAGAGGCAGACATCAGCCTCATTGAGGAATCTCTGGACCATGGCGAATCCCGCCCCGTGGACTACCTGCTTTACACGCAAAGCTCGCAGGAACTGCACGCCACCCTCACCAGTAAAAAGCAGATCAGTCCCGCCCTCCAAGCAGCCGCCAGTGGTGGGCATTTCAGCATCACTTTACCTGCCGTCGATATTCCCAAAGATCTTCAGCCCCTGATGCGCCCCGGCCTAACAGGACGTGCAAAAATAGAACTCGACCGCCACCCCGCAGGTTCGGTGCTACTGCGGAAGTTCACGCGTTGGTTGCGGATGCGCTGGTGGATTTAACCCACGATCACTCGCGGTGTTCGGGTTTGAGCGGGCTGACCTTCAGATCACTAAACTGTACCCAGCAGGGTTTTTTAGGTGACCAGGTCTTATCACTGCCACCGTGGAAGGCTTCAAAATAGACGCTATCCACGCCGAAGCTGCCCACACTGCGCCACTCCATATCGGTTTGCTCCACCATCAGCTTTTCCTCCTGCTTAGGCAGGGTAATCCACACCCGCAATGTACCATCGCGTAGGCCAGGGTGATTCATGGTCACGGCCAGTCTTACCTTCACGGGTTGTTCCGTCGGAAACCGAAAATCATCGGGGAATGGAAAACTGTGCCCGTAGTTTTCAGGTTGGTTTTTGTGATAAATGTAGGCCTCTCCCCGACCATCGCGACGCCACATCAGCCGAGCCGAGAATCCATTTTCACCATCCGCCCGCCTACCACCGCTGACGTTTTCTGGCCCGCCACACAGCCCTGGCAACTTTCCACCTTTAACAAACTCAAAGTTAGGCCCAAAACGCAGTGTGTATTGCAACTCCGCAGCCTCTCGCGTGCCGATGGGCCAGCGCCAGCCCGCACCTCCATTTTCAGGACCAATCTTCCCAGGGGCAAAGTTCACGCGGAGAGAACGCGAATCCCCTTTTTCCACCAACTGTACACGCCCCGGCTCGATCCCGCCTTCAAACTCACAACCCGGCCAATCCTGCTTCCACTGCGCTTTCGTATAGACACCGGGTGCCCCAGAAAACGTGACTGTTAGCGGCAACTCGGCAGCGGACAGAGAGGCGAGAAGCAGCGAGTTTAACAAAAGAAGACGGCACACATTCATCCCGCACTGACGCACAATGCTCCAGGCTGGAAAGGGCGAAATGATAGCTTCTTGTGATTCCATGAGCCGGCCATTTCGTGACAGCTATCCCAGGGTTGACACAGCCCAATAATCCGCTCAACCTGCCCAATCACCCCACGGGAAAATCTTATGTCATCTACATTAAAATCCACTCGTTTAGGAATCTTCATCCTTATGGCCATCGCCGGGGTCGCTGGCTTGCAGGCTGAATCACGCACTTTTACCAGCCCAGATGGCCGTACCCTCCAGGCGGAAATCTTGAAGGCTTCTCCAGAGAGCGTGACCTTACAACTGACCAACGGCCAGTCGATTGTCGCTCCCGTAGATAAATTCAGCTCTGAAGATCAGGCCTTCATTGCCAAGTGGCGGAAGGAAAATCCTGAAGTCATCAAATACAATTTTTCGGCCAGTTACAAGGAAGCTAAGATCAACAGCATCAAAAGTTTCAAGTCCGACCACGAAATCATTACCGAAGCGTGGGAGTGTACCGTCAACTTAGGAAACCGCTCAGGAGAAACCTTGGAGGGTCTGGAAGTGGAGTACACCATTTACTTCACTCAAATCAGCAATAACCAACCCACACTCCGTGCTGTCTCAGGTACCTCCAAGCTTCCTAGTCTCAGACATCTTCAAGAGGAAAGCTTCAAAACCAAGAGCGTCCAACTGGTGAGCTCCAAACTCGCCGCAGGCTTCTATTATGCGGATGGATCACGCGCCCGCCAAAAGGACGATATCGAAGGCATCACCCTCAAAGTTAAACATGCGGGCAAAATAGCCTATGAATGGACCTCCCAAGGGTTAACCCCAGAGCGGATCAAAACGGCCCGAAAGAGTCAGTAATCATCAAGGCTGCTTGCTCACGGCTTTGCCTCAGCCTTACCGTGCTGGGGTTCCGTCGTGGTAGCCACTTCAGGGATGCGCTTTGCTTCGGGAATGTTGAGCTGATTCTCTAGCTGCTTCATGGTGTTGATCAGCGTGGGAGGGCGTTGCTTAGCATCGTAGGAGGTGCGCAGCATGTCATAGGCTTTTTGCCAAAGCTCCCGTTTCTGGGTCTGCGCGTATTGGTAGGCAGCGAATCGCTCAAAACGCGCATCCTTGATGAGCCGAAAGACTTCAAGATAACACTCCGCTGCCTTTTCAGGCTCTTCCAAACGGCGACCATACACTTCCGCCAGGGTGTTCCAGAGGCGGGCACTGTCTGGCAAGACCTTCAGAGCCTGCTTCAAAATCTCCACCCCGCGTTCGACGTGATCTTGATATAATTTTTCACGCAGCGCAGGATTGATCTGCTGATTGTTTCGGTAGTTAGAAGCCGCGTTGTAGGCCATTTGCCAGGCCGCCTCATCCCAATAGTTTTCGTAACGTGGCTGCAGGCTGGTGGCGAGCTGAAATAGACTGTCCACCTTTGGCCAATCCACATTGCTCCAGGCCGTATAAGCCTGAAGATAGATGATACTGGCCACCAGGGAGCGCAAGCCGCCTAAAGAGGCCGCCACTCCCATCTGGCCGATGCTGTCACGCACGCTCATGTCCAGCGGTGGACTGAGCAAGCGTACCTCCCGGAGGTAACGCGTGGCGGATTCTTCCACAGGGAGCTTCAGCACCCCTAGGACCAGGATCACGAACAGAGCTTGCAGTTTGCGTTTCATTTACAGCTCCTTTTCGACGAACAATAAGTGTGAAACGACGCAGTAACCCACCACATACATGGCCGCCGTTCCTAGCATCACTTCGGTGGCCGCCCAGCTGACGGTCTCTCCTTGAATGACGTTTTCCACGACATCGAAAATACCGAGGTCAGGTGTCACGATGGCGAGCAAAGCCGAGAAGGTTTTTTCCAACACTGCCGACATCTTTCCATTCAGAAAGAAGTCCCGCATCATGGCCTGCCCGTGCCCTATGATGACGATGCAAAAGGTGATCACGATGGTGAACAAGGTGCTGCTGGCAAAGCAGGAAACCATGAGTGAAAGGGCCGCTACGACGGCTGACTTCAGGAAAATAGCCAGAACCCCCAGGTGCATGTTCCAAGTAAGCCCAAGCTTGGAGACATAACCTTGAATCTGCGTGAAGTCTTCGGGCTTCTGGGTATTCAAGTTCTGAACGAGCTCGGCAAAAAGCAGCTTCTGACGTGACCAGAGAACCAGACTGAAAAACGCGTCCATCAGGATCAAGCCGGCACCGATAAGCAGAAATACACCGAGTAATTTACCCAGCAGGTATTCATAACGTGGCACCGGTTTAGCCAAGATGGTGTAGAGCGTGCGATCTTCCAAATCACGCGGCAGCAACAAAGCGGTAGCGACCACCGCAATGACAAGGCTGAAGACCTGAAGAGCGCCAAAACCTGCATCCTTCAGCAGCTTTATCTGCTGTTCGGGACCCGCCGTCGGCCAGGCATAAGCTGCCACTAAAACAACGGCACTGAAGACCAGGAGAAAAGCCAGGATCTTCATGCGCAGCAACTGCGTGACCGTGGCCACAGCCAGGGTCCAGATGCGGGCAGGAGAAAAATTAGAATGAGACATGAGAAAAAGAAATCAGAGGGAAAATCGTCAGGCTCAAAGAAGGGTTACTTTGCAGGTGTGTTCACGCTCTTTGGGGCCTCCTCAGTAGCTTCCAGGAAGAGACGCTCCAATGTGGTGCGGGGATGACCACTGCTGATCAGTTTGGCCGTGCCATTTTTTTCGACGAGTTGAGTGATCTGCGCCAGTAACTCGGGTGATGCATCCGAAAGCAGCAACTCGGTTTGGTTTTCCACCGCGATGAGTTCATCCACCCGGCCTTCCCTCATCATCTTGCCATGCGCCATGATGCCGACGCGATCGCAGACTTCCTGCATCTGCTCCAGCAAGTGACTGGTCACGAGGACCGTGATGCCCTGTTCCTTGAACCCGAGCACAAGGTCACGAATCTTGCGCGATCCAGACGGATCGACCCCCGCTGTCGGCTCATCCAGCACGACCAGCCGAGGACGATTCAGCAGGGCCTGGGCCAAGCCAAGGCGTTGGAGCATGCCTTTGGAGTAACCTGACACACGTCGGGTAGCCGCATCTTCTAAATCCGTCAGGGCCAGCAGTTCCCGTGCACGATCTTTGAGAGCCTTCCCACTCATGCTGCACAGGCGACCGTAAAAAAGCAGCGTTTCCAGACCGTTGAGGTGCTTGTAAAAATAGGGGTTCTCAGGCAGGAACCCCACCTCACAGCGGCTAGACACCTCGGTGCTGGACTGGCCAAAGATGGTGGTTTTCCCACGTGTCGGTGCCAGCAAGCCCAGGATGGCTTTCATCGTGGTGGACTTTCCAGAACCGTTTGGGCCAATGAGCCCATACACTTCTCCAGGCTGCACTTGCAGGGATAGATCATGCACAGCCACGAAGGCTTTTTTCCCCAGACCCGCTTTGAAAACCTTACTCAGGTTCTCCACGGTTACGGCAGGAGTGGTGGTGGCAGCGTCAGACATGGTTGAGTCCCTTTAATGAAGGAGAGGCAAGGGATGTGTCAATCAGCATCGTCTCCACGCAACGCTTTGGACTGCGGAGACTTGTCTCCGCAGTCCAAGGCTCCGCTTCACTTCCCGGCCACTTGACCTGCGCCTGAGGGCAGGGTGCGGAGGCGTTGGCTGGCACTCAGGCCGTATTTGCTCGGCTCATACATGGCTTCGATACGGGCGGGTGGCGCGATGGTGTCACCTTCGCCAATGACACGCGCTAAGTAACGAAGCTGGAACTTGCCTTTCTCAGGCGCGTAGTCCGTGAAGAAAAGGGCACGATCCGCACGGATTTCACGATGGTCACAAAACCAAGCGCCGACTCCTTCAGGCAACTGGTCCCCTTCCCTTTCGCTTTGGGTATCAAACTCAGGATTGATGGCCTCCAAGACGCTAGGCAGCGAATCATTGATGGCCAAGTAACGGTCTCCACCACCGATCTCGATCTGCAAGGTCACCACGACCATGTCACCCACGCGCAGTTGATCGATGGATTTCATGGAACCATCATCCATCAGCTCCGCATACGTGCGCTCAATCGCGAAACCTTTGTTCTCACCTGCAAAATCACGGTCTGGTGGATACGACACAGCTTCGAGCCGGGAGAAAGCCTCGCGGTTTTCTGGCAGCTCGATCTTCATCGGAACAGCGGCCAGTTTCTCATTGAGGACAAAGGAAACCTGCGCACTGCCAGGAGTAGCAGCAATGGTCAGCGGCTGCTCTTGAGCATCCCAGAGCACCTTGGCCATCAGCGGCTCCGAAGAGGTCTTCAAGCTACGCTCATAAGCTGCTAGCGAGGTCAGTGTCCAGGCATTGGTGAAGGTGTTCCCCCATTCGCCGCGGCCGTTGCGACTTTGCATCATGGAAAGGGCCAGTTCTTCCGCATCCTGCTTGATGCCGAGATGCGTGTAAACAATGAGACGAAGGGCTTTATTCACCCCATTGCCAGCCCAGTGTGACCAACCGATGGATGCGCTAGGCCGAGTCAGCACCTTCTTCTTCAGCGTGTCCTTTTTAGCAGCAGGTTTCTCAATGACTGGAGGCGTCCAGCCCACCATCTCTTCAATCTGTTTTTCAGGGGCATCCGAAAGACACATGGACAAAGCGGTGTAAAGGCGCGCCAATTCTGGCAGGCGATCACGCTTGGCATAAAGCAAATTTTGGTAGGCCGGTTCAGGCTTTTTAGCTTTAGCCAACGTGTAGAGAGCCAGGGCACAATCCGAGATGTTGTAATAGTCCTTCTCTTCCTCTAAACCACGCAGTTTTTTAGAAAGGTAGGCTAGCAATTTATCCACCGCTTCTGGCGGCACATTGGCACCAGCATCCCGCGCACGCAGAAGCATGAGCCCGCCATAACCACTGGCCCAAAAAGAAGGCTCTGCACCACCCGGCCAATAGGCCAAGCCGCCCTCATCCGTGGTCATTTGCATCAAACGATTCACGCCTTTCTGAATGGCATCCTTGGTTTTGTCCGGCTGGATCAACTCAGGAAAAAGAGTCTGATAACCGCCCAGCGCCAGCCAGGGCATGGTGGAGGAAGTGGTTTGCTCCGCACAGCCATAAGGATAAGTCAGGATGTAGTCCAGAGCGTCCTTCGCCTCATACAGACGGGAGGTGCTGACACTCACCTGCATACTACCTTCACCTTCCAGCAAAGCTGGGTTCACTTCTTTGACAAGGTTTTCGTTAGGCTCAGCAGCACTCAGTCGTGAGTAACGCACCTCTTTCAATTCAGGCACGGGATACGTCACCTCAAAATTAGAAATGGTGGCGTCATTCAGAGCAGGCGCACCTTCCGTCCACTTCACGGTTTGTGCCGACCATTTCCAGTCGGTGCTTCCCAGCTTCACAAACCGGACAGGAAAGGCCACCGAAGTGGTTTCACCGGCCTTGATGGAAACCGTCTGCTCCCACACTTTGGAGTCGCTTGATTCCGTGGCTTTCAAGCTGGCAGGCACAAAGAAGCGCTCTTCACGAATGAAGTCCGTCGTCGCATCTAGCTCCAGACGCACCTTCACTTCGCCTCCATTCGGTGTGGTGTTATGAATCACTGCCTTGAGGAGCATCTCATCTTCCACACGCGCAAAACGTGGCACCACAGGTTCCACCATCAGTGGCTTATTCACCTTGAAAGCGGACTCTCCATTGCCGAAGCGATCCGCACCACTGCTGGCCACCGCCATGAGACGATAGCGGGTCAAATTGTCAGGAGCTACGACACTCGTGCTGATCCTACCCTGAGCATCCGTCACGGCAGTGGCTAACCATAGAGGCGTGGCCACAAAGTTTTTGCGCACCTGCATCGGCGTTTCATCCATCTCACCCCCGCCACCAATGAGGAAGCCTTTGTTACCACGGTCACGTGCAGCAAATTCTTCCGTCAGCAGATCATCAAAAGACGTGTAGTTATCAATGGCCAATGGCTGCGCTTCATGGAAGTAAGCTGTCGGGTCCGGTGTCTCATGTTTCATCAGGCTGAGCACCCCTTCATCCACGGCATAAAGCGTGACTTCACTGCCCATGACAGGCTTGCCTTGATAATCCGTGACGATACCCGTCACCGCCAGGGACTCTCCTGGTTTAACTTCTGGTTGGGCAGGATTGATGGCCACGGTCAGTTCTTTCACTTTGGAATCCACCTCCAACTGGCAATAGCCGACCTTGTACTCCGGCATCTTGTGCTGCTTAGGACTATCGTCACTGCCGCGCACCAGCACGACGGAGACAAAGACATTCGGCGCTTCCTCATCTTGCACCGGCACCCGAATGATGGGCTGCTCTGGCGAGATGTGCGTGACAAAATAACGATGCACTTTATTGCGCTCCACACTGACCAGAGCCGTGCCTGCAATCGGTGTTTTCACCACAATCACGGCCTCTTCACCCGGCTTCAGTTTTTTCTTCTCTGGCTGGAGATTGATACGCGCGCCATCTTCCATGGCCCAGGGGAAATCACCGCCGCCGAGCACATACACGGGCAGGCGTGACAGCATCTTTTTACCTTGAGCATCGGTCGTTTCGGCGGTGACAAAGTAGGTGCCTCCACGCGCTGGCTTGAAGGCGATCATCGCAGACGGTGCGCTGCCTGGAGTCACACTCTTGAGGTCCACGGATTGCTTCAATTCTTCCCGCAGGATGACTTGATCCTTCGTGGTGGAGCCACCACCCGCCGTGGCAATTTTCAGCGTGTGATATTCCTGACGTTCCACCTTCACTTCCACACGCACATTCCCCGTGGCAGGCTGTCCTTTAGAATCAATGGCGATCACATCCACACTCAGATCTTTCCCCGCCGTGCCAAAGAACTGCGGCCCTTTCAGCCCCAGGATAAACTCAGCGCCGGGCACCTCAAACTCCGTGGCGGCACTGATGGTCTGTTGATTGATGTCCGTGACTTCTGCGGTCACTCGCACCTGCTGCGGCAGTGCAGCCCGGTCTGGTGGTGGCATGGGCATCTCCAGCGTTGCGGTCCCATCTTCATTGAGAAACACATCCCCATTCACCCACCACTCGCTGTCTTCTTCAGAGTCGCTGTCATCGTAGTGACCCTCAGCATCGCGGTCTTTCCCATACTGCGCCCAGCGTGGGGCATCGCCAAAATGGTACTCATCAAAAGCTTGTGGAGGACTGAAACTACGGGCTGAAGAAGCGGTCCAACTGGCCTTGGCGCGGCTCAAGGATTTGCCCATGTAGTAATTGGCGCTCAAAGGCAGCTTCAAACGGTCCGGCTGGATATCCAATTTTTCGGCAGCTAACTTCACTTCAAACGTGTTCGGTTTGTAGTCGTCAATGCGGAAGGAATAAAACCCGCTGTCCTGTTCCGTGCCATTCGCGGCCTTGTCAAAATTGATCGTGAGTTCATACCAACCCAGCGGCCCTTCTGGCAGCTTGAAATCATCCGCCCATGAACCATTGGCTGTGAAGGTCACTTCTTTTTCCAAGACCACTCGATAGCGTGGATCGCGGATCGTGACTTTGCCTTTGGGAATCTCCGTATCCAGCATCAAATCATCCGCCACACGCGTGCGAGTCAGTGCCTTCACATGAGCCGTATCCCCTGGACGATACAAAGGCCGATCCGCAAACACAAAGGTGCGCCGGACAGGCTTCCAGACATCTTCCCAGGCCGTAGGAATGTCATAAGGAATCGCGCCGCCGATGTGCGAATCATTGCAGTCTAAGGCTGTGCAGTCGCCCGCTTTCTCCGCCAAAATCATAGCGGGATTCGCCCCCTTCATCACCGCGATACCTTCGGCATCTGTATCGGCATAACTGATCAGCTTCTGCTCTGCATCCACAGCGGTCAGACGCACGCCTGATACAGGCTTTCCAGTTTGCAGAGAGGTCACAAAAACCATCGTCTCCCGGCCATTGCTCTTCTGCATCAAGCCCAGATCCGTGAACTGCACCAGAGTCTGAGTCAGCACTCCTTTTTCAGTCACTCCATCCGCTGCACGCCCTTCAAACTCTACAAACAAAGGCGCGCCCACATCCGCCCCCAGCACTTCATGCCAATTCAGCTTCAGCATCTCACTTTGATCCAAAGGTTTGTTGATCGGAAAAGTGCGATCAAAAACCAAGGTGCCAGGATAAGAATCTAGGGACGCAGGTTTGAACTCCCGTTTCTTTTTTTCGCCCGAGTAATAGGCGCGCTGATAGGCCGCATACTTTTGCGTGGTCAGCAGCAATTCTGGCCCCGTCAGCATCTTCGCCCGCACCCGCACTTCACGCACGTTGGCCGTTGAAACTTCAAATTCACCACTGCCTTTGGAAAGCTGAGCACGCACAAAGGCTGGAGCCGCCAGATAAGGTGGGTTTGGAATGAAGGAGACTTCCGTTTCAGACACCGCAGGCAGGGGCAATCCGTCACCCGACTTGATGTTAGGCTCCACCACCACACGATAGGCGGTCCTTAAGGCGAAGGCACCCTTCAGACGCAGACTGCGACCAAAGATCTCCGCCTTCAACCCTGGCACTTCAGGCTCGATGTGCACGGAGTCAGACATTTGGTTAGCCAAAGCCTGCAACTCTCCCTCTTTCCAGGCTTCATCACGACTGGGCAGCAGGGTTTTGTTAAAATCTATGTCCAAATAATAGGACTGATCAAAAGGCGTGTGGGCGCTGACTTTCCTCACTGCAAAAGGTGTCACGCTGCCCAGAGAAACGTCATCCCCCACGGCCAGACTGACATAACCAGAAGCATTCATCAGGGTAGGTTTGATGATGAGATGCCATTTTTCAGCCACGGGCAGAGGCTCCTGAGGTTCCACCACCAGAGCGCTCATGCGACTGGCATCCGCAGCCACGGTGGGCTTCACTTTGGCGATCTCTTCCGCCCAGGTAGGCTGGGGTTCGCCATATCTGGCAAAGTCTTTTCCTGTGGCATGACGCACGTTCGCCGGAATCGTGATGACGGGATTCTCAGAGACAAAGCTGACATGCGCCGCAGCATCCGCTGGATTGACGTTGTCATTAAACTCAAACAGGAAGTGCGGCCGCCGCCGAGTTTCATCGTCATTGAACCACTTGGGAGATTGATCAATCACCCGAAACTGAGCGCTGTTGACCGAGGCCAAAGTAGCAGTGGAAAGAGCCTTCCCTTCCAGATCCCGCAGACCTTCACGCAAGACAAAATCATAACTGGCACTGAATTTCGGTGCCTGCGTCAGCTTGAGCTGACCACTGCGCGTGCTCACCCACTGAAATTCACCTGTCAGCGCAGGTTTGACAAGCAAAGGAGACTCAGGCTCCACCGTACCTATTTTTTTCTTGCCTATCATCGGCGTGGGGAAAACCACTTCAATGGTGCAGTCGGGGGCCAGCTCCGCAGGGTGCATGGAGAACTCAGCCTCCAGCACAGGTTCCGTTTTAGCTTCCAGACGGCTCTTTTTGACAGGAGCCGCTTGAGAGACCGAAAGCGGCAGTTGGGCCGCGAAACACAGGGCCATAGCCAGCCCAAAGCATCTGATAAGTTTCATGACGTACAGGGAAAAATTCGCTGGGCCAGAATAGCATGCCCACCCTGTAAGCACAGGCTTTTTACCAAGGAATTCGACAGATGGACATTTTGTCTGATCTGATTTGATTGATTCGGCGCTGAGACGTTCCACCATAGCGCCCCTGCCATGCTCACCGACCTGCACAATTACCTCTACCACCTGGAGCCGACCGGTGGTATCCCGCTGAAGCCCACGGGCATCGTGCTAGCCCTGGCTTTGCTCGCCACCCATCTCTGGGCCTGGAAGAATGAAGCCAAAGCCAAAGCCTTTCTCAAAGCCTTCCCCCGTAACTATGCCTGGGGAGCCGTCCTCCTGAGCATTGGCTTCCTCTGGGGCATGATGTGCCTGAGTAACATGGACATGGGAGAATTCTTCTTTTTGCGGAAATGGTTCCTCATGCTGGTGCCCATCGACTTCGTCCTGGTGCTGATGTATGTGAAGGAATTCCTGGCCGTGCGAGCCCTCGGCTCCCTCATGCTCCTGGTCGCTGGGCCGGTGCTTTCTGCCGCCTTTTTGCAGCCTCAGGTCACCCGCCTGCTGCTGCCCATCCTGGCCTATGCCTGGATCATCGGCGGCATGTTTTTTGTCGGCATGCCTTACCTCATGCGGGACTGGACGACCTGGCTGCTGGCCAAACAGGGACGCTGGAATCTCGCCGTGTGGTCCGGTGTGGCCTATGGCGCGCTGCTGCTGGTGCTGGCTGTGACCACCTACTAGCATGGAACCCAAGAAACCTCGCGTCCTGGTCATTCGCGGTGGTGCCATTGGGGACTTCATCCTCACGCTCCCAGCCATTCGGCTGATTCGCCAGACCATATCTGGCTGCCATCTGGAGGTGCTGGGTTACCCTGGCATCATGGAATTGGCCATCCACGCCGGGCTGGCAGATTCTACCCGCAGCCTGGAACATCGGTCCATGTCCCTGCTGTTTGCCAAAGGGGCCACCATAGACCCAGCCCTAGCCGAATACCTCTGCGGGTTCAATCTGGTCGTCAGTTACCTCTTTGATCCCGATGGCGTGCTGAAGGGCCAGCTTGAAAAAATAGGCGTGAAGACCTTGATCGAGTGCCCCCATTCGGTGCGCCCGCGCAAGGGCCACGCAGCCCAGCAATTGGCAAAACCCCTGGAAAGTCTGGCCATGTATCTGGACGAACCCGACTGGCGGGAGCCCCTGCTGGCGGAGCAAACGGCACGCGGGCGGAACAAACGCATCGCCCTCCATCTCGGCAGCGGTTCGGAGAAAAAAAACTGGCCTGTGGAAAACTGGCTGCAGGTGGTCCAAGCCCTCAAACAAGAGTACCCCTCCGCAGAAATCATCCTCATCACGGGCGAGGCCGAAAGAGAACGCGGGGTCAGCACTGCCGAGTTCCACGCTAGCGATCACTGGCATGCCCTGCCCCTGCCAGAACTGGCCGCGCGGCTGCGCACCTGCGATCTTTTCCTGGGGCACGACAGCGGGATCTCCCACCTAGCCGCCACCTGCGGAGTACCCTGCCAGCTACTTTTTGGCCCCACCGACCCTGAGCTTTGGGCCCCACCACAGACCAACGTCAGCGTGTTACGTGCCGAAAAAGGCCAATGGGAGCTTCT
>JAOZVT010000356.1 GCA_025869455.1 Prosthecobacter sp. | reverse complement strand
GTGTGGCTCTGATCGCAGGACTTTTGATGGCCTACGCGGTGCCACCAGATGAGGGGATTTCCCTGCGTGCTCTGTATGTGCCGTTTTTTAAAGACGCGCTGATTACCGACATGGGGTTCTTTTCGGTTCTGCTCTTTACCCTCATCATTGTGGGGTCTTCGAATGCGGTGAATCTCACGGATGGCTTGGATGGTTTGGCAACAGGTTGCTCTCTGACCACGGCACTGGCTTACGCTGGTTTTGGTTACATCTGCGGGAACGCTAACTATTCAGATTACCTTGGTGTGGCGCATCATACATTGGCGAACGAGCTGCCCATCGTGGCCATGTCTCTGGCGGGTGCTTGTGTGGGCTTTTTGTGGTTCAATGCTCACCCTGCCCGCATGTTCATGGGGGACACAGGCTCGTTAGCGCTGGGCGGCTGCATCGCTACTCTGGCGATTGGCTGCAAGCAGGAGATTGTGCTGGCCTTGGTCGGCGGGGTCTTCGTCATGGAGGCCATGAGCGTGATCATCCAGGTGTTTAGTTTCAAGACCCGAGGCAAGCGCGTATTTCGCATGTCTCCTATTCATCATCATTTTGAATTGGGCGGCTGGCATGAAAACCAAGTCATTGTGCGCTTTTGGGTACTGTCGCTCTTTTTTGCCCTACTTGGTTTAGCGACCTTGAAACTTCGCTAAAACTAAAATATTAATGAAACCTAATGAAATAGTCCGAATTACTGTTATTTCATTAGAGATTCAAAAATCACCATCGTTTCCATGTCAAAATTCACAGGTCAACACTTTGCCATCCTGGGGGCAGGACGCAGCGGCTTAGGGGCTGCACGTCTCGCGCGCCTGCATGGAGCCGAGGTGACCGTGATTGATGAAGGTGATCCTGAGAAAATCAAAAGCGCGTTGGATAAACAACTCGCCGAAGGTTTTCGAACCTTGAGCGGACAAGTCGCACGGGAACTTGTGGTGAATGCAGGTGATTATGATTTAGTCATCCTCAGTCCAGGCTTGGATGCTGGCTGGCCTTTGCCGAAGAAGTTTACGGATGCTGGAGTGCCGCTGACTGGGGAGATGGAGTTTGCTTTCAATCTCACGGATATCCCGCTGGTGGGAATCACCGGCACGAATGGTAAAAGCACCTGCACGGAGCTGATCGCGCATATCTTCAATGCCTGCGGCAAAAAGTCTGTGCCCTGTGGAAATCATGGCATGTCACTGAGTGAAGTCGTGGCCAGTGGCGTTTCCTATGATGTGCTGTCACTAGAGATCAGCAGTTTCCAACTGGAAACCATCCAGAACTTCCGGGCCAAAGCGAGCC
>JAOZVT010000355.1 GCA_025869455.1 Prosthecobacter sp. | reverse complement strand
GCTGCTCCTTTTTATTGGAAGTGAATCCGGCAGACGTAAGGTAGGTAATCATGTCTTTGACTTCCCCTCCGCGCCTGCCAGATGATCATCCTGGCTGGAAAGATCTGCGTCCGTTTGGCTATGAATGCTCACGCTGGCTTACGGCCATGGGCATGCTCCAGACACGCTGGCGCAAGGGACGCTTCAGTGAAACTCTGACGACTTTTCTAGCAGATTGGATGCCTCAAGAAACTGTGTCATCGGAATTCCCTGAGAGCTTTGAAATCGCTCTGGAGGACGGGATTCTGACGGCCAGTGGGCCATTCTTGCCAGTGACACAACCAGCCTGGCAGGCTTTGCTTCATCTACCAGCCCTGCATGATTTTTGGACAGCGGAGCTACGCGCCAGTCACTATGGGCATCTTTTGCAGATGATTCCGCAGGCTTGGTGCATGGACCCGACTCCGCTGCCTCCAGGTACGGTCATTGCGGGGCTAGGAATCACCCGTTGGGCCGAACTGCCGCGTTTGACCGAATCTGGCCGTCAGTTCACCCAGCATCCCGTAGGTGAGAACAAGGTTGTTTTAGTCGCTGCATCGGCGATAACTGGAAGTTGGCGCGCCCGTTACACCCAGCGGGATGGACAAATCGTGTTGCAGGATGCCTTCCTGCTCTGATGGGTCTTATAGACCGCCCTTTTTGCTTTGACTGCTGTTGCCCCCAAATCTGTCGTTCTTCCTTCGTTACTCGGCCTGACTCCGCCTGAGATCACCGCCTTTATGACGGAGCTGGGCGAGCCCGCCTTCCGCGCCAAACAAGTCATTGACTGGACCTTTGCTAAGCGCGCCATCAGCATTGAAGCGATGACGAACTTGCCCAAGGGACTTCGTCAGACGCTTACCGAGCGGTATGTCACCCGGACTATGACGATCAATACCGTCACGGGATCAAAGGACACGACGCGGAAATTTCTGTTGAAACTGCATGATGGACGCTTTGTCGAAACGGTTTTGATTCCTGCCAATCCTGCCTTGTACGGAGAAGCATCAGATCGCCACACGCTCTGCGTTTCCAGTCAGGTCGGTTGTGCTTACGATTGCAAATTCTGCGCCAGTGGCTTGGCGGGTTTTGCTCGTAATCTCACAGCGGCGGAAATCGTGGAGCAAATCGTGCAGGTGGAGGCTTTCAGTGGTGAGCGCATGGACAACCTAGTTTTCATGGGCATGGGGGAACCTTTGGCGAATTACAGCAACGTCACCAAAGCCATCGAAATCCTTAACTCCGAATGGGGTATCGGCATTGGTGCCCGGCACATGACGGTGAGCACCAGCGGCTTGGCCCCGCAGATCAAGCGCTTAGCGGACTTCCCTTTGCAGATTCGTCTCGCCATTTCACTGCATGGAGCCAGTGATGAAGTGCGCAATAAAATCATGCCGGTTAACCAAAAGCATAATCTTGATGAACTCTTCGAGGCTTTGGCTTATTGGCGATCAAAACGCAAGCAGCACATCACTTTTGAATACATCCTCATCAAGGATGTGAATGA
Source organism: Prosthecobacter sp. (assembly GCA_025869455.1). GTDB lineage: Bacteria > Verrucomicrobiota > Verrucomicrobiia > Verrucomicrobiales > Verrucomicrobiaceae > Prosthecobacter. The sequence goes on along the minus strand of JAOZVT010000355.1, from coordinate 11,457 downwards.
TGGCATGGATCAGGCACATCGCTTGGCCAAACGGGCCAAAGGATTGGATGCGAAGGTGAACCTCATCCCTTACAATACGGTTCAAGGTCTAGCCTGGGAGCGACCCAGTGAGGAAGTGCAGGATGCCTTCCGTGATGCCCTTTTGAATGCTGGGGTGAAGGCCACTCTACGTCGTGAAAAAGGTCATGACATTGCGGCTGCTTGTGGTCAGTTGCGCTTGCGTCAGGAGACCGCGGATGGCATCATCGAATCGCCCATCCCTGAAAAGCGCATTACGATCAATGCTGGAGCTTAAATCCTAGGGCAATTGACCGAAAGTTTAACCATCGCTTTATCGTTACCCCTTTGTTCATGACCGTTTTCTATTCTTTTATACGCTTATTTTGCCTCGTTATGGTGAGTTGCACGCTGCCTCTTTCTGCAGCGACTCTTTTTACAGAAAACTACACAGGTGAAACCATTGGGCAGGGCACGGGGACTTGGAGAGGCTACAATACAATTAGCGTCGCCGGAACATCCTATGGTGGCGTTGGTATTACCACGGGTGCGACTGCTCCTAGTGGCGAAACGGGAAACCATTACCTCTACGCGCAGAATAACACCCCTAGTGGAGCAACCACCACAGTGGATTACTTTCTGTTTAGTTCGGCAGCGACTTCCTCGGCGAGCTTGTTCACAGATCTTGTGCCCGCAGATTTTAGTGAATTCAGTGCCAGTTGGCAGCAGAACGTAGGCGGTGGAATGACGGGGATGAGTTACTACTTTGCCGTTCAAGTGGACTCAGCTTGGTATGCCACGTCCTCCTTCGTGACAGACGGATCGTTGCCAAATCTGCGCACTCTCGATTTGTTAGATTCTGATTGGTATGCCGTCAGTTTTTTGGAGGGTACTTCCATGGCCCTGGACACCAGTGGAACGCCGCTCACGTCTGATTCACTTTTTGGTTCTGGTGATTCCATCACTGGCCTTGGCTTCTATATTAAAAACTTGCCAGGAGCCAATGTCGGTCCTCCCAGTGACTATCGCACCATTCGTTTTGATAACCTGACTATCGCTGGGGCTCCCGAACCGAGTCGCGTTTTTTTGCTTACATTTTCGTTAGGTGCCATTGGCTTTCGCCGTCGCCGCTCGCTTCGGGTTGCCTGAATTTATGAGCGATAAGGAAGCCGCACCAACTTTGGCGTCCACTGACTCTGCGTTAAGCCGTCTTTCGCTGTGACGCGATAGCGTGGCATGAGGAAGTGGGGTTTCTCACCGTAGGTATCTCATGAACTGGAGATACAGCCTCGCCCTGCTGCCATGGTGCATTCACGCTGCGAGCCCCGACTTTGAAAAAGACGTGGCTCCCATCCTGGAGGCTCGTTGTCTTTCCTGTCATGATGAAAGCAGTGCTAAAGGAGAGGTGCGGCTGGACACGCGCGAACAACTCCTGACCAGTATTCGTCTAGGCCAGCCCGACGATAGCGAATTGATCAAGCAAATCAGCGGCTCCAAACCCGAGATGCCGAAGAAGGCGGCCCCTCTCAAGGCCCATGAAGTGGCGATCTTGCGCCAGTGGATTGCCTCTGGTGCGACATGGCCAGAGCAGCGCGTACTTAAAGACAACCCGCCACGTGATTTGAAATGGTGGAGTTTGAAGCCGATTTCCAAACGCGATGTTAAGAATAGCAGCACAAATCCAGTGGATGATTTTATCAATGCTAAGCTGGCTGAAAAAGGTTTAAAGCCTGTGGGTGAAGTGGATTCAATCACGCTGATTCGTCGTCTAACGTATGATCTGACAGGGCTGCCTCCAACTCCAGATGAGGTGGAGGCTTTTGCGGAATCCAATTCGACGAATACCTATGTGGCTACCGTGGAGCGTCTGCTTGCATCTCCTGCCTTTGGGGAAAAGTGGGCACAGCATTGGTTAGACCTCGCTCGTTATGGTGAGACGCATGGTTACGATAAGGACAAACCACGGCCAAATGCTTGGCCATACCGTGATTACGTGATCCGCAGTTTTAATGAGGACAAATCTTACCCGCAATTTGTGCAAGAACAGATCGCAGGAGATGCCCTCTATCCTGGTCAACCGGATGGCATTTTAGGCCTCGGTTTTCTAGCCGCAGGCCCGTGGGATTACATTGGCCATAGTGAAGTGGGAGAAGGGAAGGTGGATGGTCGTATTGCCAAGCATTTGGATCGTGATGAAATGATCTCCGCCGTTTTTAATGTCTTCACAAGCACCACGGTTCAGTGTGCGCAGTGTCATCATCACAAGTTCGATCCAGTGAGGATGGAAGACTATTATAGGCTCCACGCCGTCTTCGCTGCGGTGGATCGAGCTGATCGAGTTTATCGTGGCTTGAAGCCTGAACAGGAGAAGGAACGTACGGCTCTGCAGGGGCAAATCAATGGTCTCCGTGCCGAACAAACCAAGCTACAAGCGGAGGCAAAAAGTGAGCTCAGTGCGCGCACGTCAGGCATTGAAAGACGTTTGGAGGAGTTGCGAAAGAAACATGCTTCACCCTTGCTTCCGCAATACGGATATCACAGTAGCATCTCCAAAAAACAGGATGAAGTGAAATGGGTGCAGGTGGATTTGGGCCGTGCACAAGAGATTGAGCAGGTTCGTCTGATTCCGGCATTCGATACTTACAATAACATCGGTGCAGGTTTTGGTTTCCCTGTCCGTTACAAGGTGGAAGCCTCTTTGGATGCGGCCTTTCAGCAAGGCGTTCGTTTGGTGCGAGATGCGACGAATCAAGATCAATCTAACCCGCGCAGTACGGATGTTCTGATAGATGTAGGAGGAGATGACGCACGTTACATCCGCATCACGGCCACACGATTAGCTCCACGTAAGGATGATTATATTTTCGCCCTGGGAGAGGTGGAGGTTAGTGGCGGGGAAAACCATGACAACATCGCCAAAGGTTGCGCGGTGAGTTCGTTGGACAGCATCGAATCAGGGCCACGGTGGGGCAGGTCTAACCTCACGGATAGTATCTTCCATCGTGAACTCAATGACCCCGTAGCGCTTGCTGAATTACGCCAACTTGAAGCGCAGAAGACCGAGATCGAAACATCGTTAAAGAATCCTCAAAGAGAGGCTCGATTGAAGATCCTCGGTGAGCAGTTGGGTAAACTAAACTCGCAACTGAAAACCTTTCCTAAAGGCGAAGTCATCTATGCTGCAACGACTGATTTTACTGCCCAGGGAGCCTTTAAACCTACGGCGGGTCAGCCGCGCCCGATTCATCTTTTGAACCGAGGTGATATTCGTTCCCCTAGAGCCCTCATGCATCCAGGCATGACGCCACTTTGGCCTGGGGCAGTCGCTGAGTTTGCCCTGCCAGCACGCGCTCCAGAATCTTCAGCGCGTGCAGAGTTAGCGAAGGCGATTGCCAGTGCTGAGAATCCGCTGCTCTGGCGATCCATGGTGAATCGTCTTTGGTTATGGACCTTTTCGCAGCCATTGGTCGGCACACCGAATGACTTCGGGCGCATGGGTATGCAGCCCACACATCCTGAGTTGTTAGACTACTTGGCGGCTCGTTTGCGAGATGATCCCCAACATTCGCTCAAATCCATCATTCGCCTTTTGGTCACCAGCCAGGCTTACCGCCGTGCCAGTGATCATGACGAATCCAATGCGCAGATCGATTCCAACAACGCCTATCTTTGGCGGGCAAATCGTCGTCGTCTCACCGCAGAAGAGTTTCGCGATAGCGTGTTGACGGTCAGTGGTATGATGAATCTGGAGCGACGTGGAGGACCTAGCTTTCAGGACTTCATCATTGAAAAGCCGCAGCATTCTCCGCACTACGAGTATGCGCTGCATGATCCTGAGGATGCCGCTAGCCATCGTCGCAGCATCTATCGTTTTGTTGTTCGCTCGCAGCCGCAGCCCCTGCTTACCACGCTGGACTGTGCAGATCCCTCCCAGAGTGTGCCTTATCGGGATGAATCCACCACGGCGCTGCAAGCGCTCACGCAGTGGAACAATCGTCTTGTGGAGGTCATGTCACGTCACTTCGCTGAACGTCTCCAACAAGCGCCGGACGTCGTGACACAGGCCTGCCAGCTAGCTCTCGGACGTACTCCCACCGAGGCGGAAAAAGCCGCGCTCAACGAACACCTTCGCACCTATGGCTCAGCCAGCCTGGCTCGGGTGATTTTTAATCTCAATGCTTTTGTGTATCTCGACTGAATGAACACGTCATCCATCCAGCGCATAGCTGCCATGTACCACAATAACGTCATCTCATGAATCGCCGCTCTTTTCTCTCTTCCTTCGGTGGATTGGCGCTGACCGATCTGCTGATGCGTGAATAAGCCGTTGCCTCATCGGGAGTTCTGTCGCGTGGCCTTCATCATCCACCTCGGGCTAAGCGTGTGATCCAGCTCTTCATGGCTGGGGCAGCCAGTCATGTGGACATGTGGGATCACAAGCCTTTGCTTTCTCAGCGTGATGGTCAGCCCTGGGATCCTGGAGAAAAAGTGGAGCTTTTTCAAAGCACCCCCGGTGCTTGTTTTGGCTGTCCTTGGGCCTTCAAGCCGTATGGTCGCTCCGGTAAGATGTTGAGTGACATCGTTGCGCCTTTGGGGGCCGTGGTGGATGACTTGGCATTTGTCCACAATGTGGTGGGAAAGACTGGCGTTCATAGCCAAGGCACCTTGCTCCAAACGACAGGATTCCAATTGCCCGGATTCCCCAGTGCTGGCTCTTGGGTCAGCTATGCATTGGGTAGTGAAAGTGACAATCTGCCTTCTTTTGTGGTGCTACCGGATCATCGTGGTCTGGCCTCAAACGGGTCTAAAAATTGGGCCAATGCCTTTCTTCCAGCTCAGCATCAAGGCACGGTCATCCGCCCAGGCAATGCAGAGCCTATTGCTGATCTACATGCGCCAAAGAGTGACTTCATTTCCCCGGCTAGCGACCGAGCGGGGCTGGATTTATTGGGTCGCTTGAACCGAGGTTATGCCCAGGAGCGGCCTGGGGATGATCGTTTGCAAGCGCGTATTCGTTCTTATGAGCTCGCGGCAGCCATGCAACTTAGCGCCACGGATGCATTGGATGTGGCAAGTGAGCCTTCTTACATCCGCGATATGTATGGTCTGGCATCTGAAGGAGAAGGAGTGGATGACACGATCATCAACACCAAAGCCGAGACGGAATTCTTTGGTCGCAAGTGCCTAGTCGCTCGGCGGTTATTGGAGCGGGGTGTGCGTTTTGTGCAAATTTGGAGTGGCAACGACAATGGGCACCCGCGCCGCAATTGGGACAGTCACGAAGATGTGAAACGCGACCACGAGCCTCTTTCACTCGGCATGGCCCATGGGGCAGCGGCCTTGATCAAGGATCTCAAACAGCGCGGCATGTTGGAGGATACACTCATTCTATGGACCACTGAGTTCGGACGCATGCCTTGTTCCCAAGGCAGCAAGGGCAGGGATCACAACCCTTTTGTCTTCACCAATTGGCTTTGTGGCGGAGGCATTCAGGGCGGCACCTATGGGGAAAGTGACGAATGGGGTTTCCGACCACAAGATCGCGCGAATGCGACCAGTGTTTATGATGTTCACGCCACCGTGTTGCATCAGTTAGGAATTGATCACACCAAACTCACCGTTAGGTATAACAGCATAGACCGGAGATTGACGGATGTGCATGGGCATGTGCTGAAAGGAATGGTGGGCTGAGCTGTATAAATGAAAACGCCTCAAGGGTTTACCTCGAGGCGTTATCAAAAAGGCCGACTTAACTTACTTTGCCTTTTTAACCTTTTCTGGCAGACCTTGACCAGGCTTGAGATCCAGGTTCGCCGTCATGTCAGCTTCGGTTACGGTGGATTCCACCCCTTGAGCAGGAACGTCTCCGTGCGCTGTCCAAAGGATGGCGTTTAGGACCAGTTTGCGCTGCTCATTGTTAGACCAACCTTGATGGTAATGGCCACCCGTGAAGCCGAAACCACGACCACTTCCATCACGCTCAGCGGCCCAGGCGACGTGTTGTTTCTCTTTGTTTTTAACGGACTCACGTACCGTTGGGTTGCCACTGTGGTCACCATCAGGACGGTCCATCGTGGACTCTGGGGCCACGGCACTAAGGATGGGAGTCACGCGCTCCATGCCTTTGCGAAAGCGCATGTAGAAATACCACTCGTCATTGCTGCCGAAAGGCTTCACACCGCTGGAGATGGGATGCTCTGGAAACTCACTGAAACTAGCATCCCAATGGGGATTGACGCTCCAGTTGACTTCGAAACAGCCGCCCATCCAGTCGATGAACTCCTTGCCTCCCAGCGCGATGGTAGGCTCCACTGCGTAGTGTAGGGTGGCAAAGCCGCAGCCGCGTTTCATTTCTTTGTCCAACTGCTGCAGGCGGTCACCTTCGAGTGCTGGATGACGCGGTCCACCGTCCGAGTAAATAACGACTGTCGCGGCTTGAGCCAGTTCTTCAGCCGCAGGCCAGCCGCCGTTTAAATGGGCGCGCACATCCACTTGATTCCCTGCGCCTTGCTCCAGGCATTTTTTTAGCAGCAGGATGCCCGCATTATGTTCATGCTGGCCTGGGCCATGGGAAGGTTTGCCAGCGATCATGACGATGATCTTTTTATCGGCAGCAGAAAGGCAACTCAAGGCCGTCAAGGACAAGGCTGCAAGGGTGAATAGGAAGGACTTCATGGTAAAGACAAGTACGTGCAAACGTGATGACCTCCATCCTCATTTCATTGTTTCAAAAATACCGCACATTGCCGCCATGCCAGCAGACCACTGAGCCCGAAACCAAAGGTATTCAGGGTTCCGTGAATGGCCCACATGTGCGGCATGGGCAGCGCCCATTGTGGCAAAAAGGATCGGAGTCCAAAGCTGAGTGCGAGCAGCATGGCAACAAACAGGCTCAAGCCAGAAATCATAAACAAGCTTTTGGTTATGCCTCGAAGGCCTGGATGAAAAGCCATCTGTATTTGTGATATCGCTATACCAAGAGCCCCAGCTACAAGCACACTGACACTCAAGGGTTCCACCCACGGGAAGACCTTAAAATGAGTGCAGGTGATACCTGTCGCGACCAGTGGCACGCCCGCCAGAATGAGCCGACAGGAAAGACGAGAAAGAGCGCTTGGCTGTGCTTTGCCACAAAGGCCCGCCATCAGAGGTAAGGTGAACCCGGCGTGATGGAAATGGGCCGCTGTGAGGAGGACGATCAAAGCATCAAACCCAAAGGGCATGTGGTTAGCACGGTAAGCGAGCAGCCAGGCGGCACCGATGGCTGGGAAGATGCGCGATGAGAGCTGACATAGAAAGGCTGGATGCCAAGAGCGTAGGGTCCATCCTTCACGAAAGGCAGCCGCAGCATCTTGCAGGCGCACCAATAGCCAAACCAAGACTCCGATCATGTCTGTCCAGTGTGCGACAGGAGATAACAGCGACTGAAAGAGCATGAGTCCGGCGATCAACTCCCAACGTTGCCTTGTCGCAGACCGTACCTTTTTTCCATGCAGCACTTCAGCCAATGGCATGAGGAGAAGCACTGAGACAAGGAGTAAAATTTCTATCCAAGTCGCCGCTTGCGGTCCCATGCCTTTGACAGAGGCGAAGGCCAAGCAGCCAATGATGCCTATCCCTAAACGGATGTATTCCAGGGTCGGTTTGGTCTTGGCCAATGGATTCACAGGATGATCCTCCTCATGACCGCTTGGGAGTCACGGACAAACTTCAGCTGCCACCAGCGCGCGATTGGAAAACCTACCCATGCCAGCCAGTGTCGTGGGCGTGAAAAAGCACGGATTTCATACCAAACGCTGCCGTCCGCTAACATCTCCACCATGAAACGCTCCTCGCCACACTCCGTGTGTTCGGGTAGGGTGCCATAGACAAAGCCGTGGTGAGTTTCATCATCGCAGCGTCGAAGAATACGGCAGGGATTGATCCACCATAACCCGCAGATGCAGGTCACCATGGCGACTAATTTACCGGGCAGTTGCGGAGATGGAGTGGGGTGAACCACGGCCCAGGTTGGAAACATTACCCAGGCATCTAAAGCGGCGCAGGCTTGCTGATAAGCCTTCAATCCTGTGCCCAATCGAACCCGGTGAATGTCCAAAATGAATCCATCCGCAGGTGGGTGCTCAATGCCTGTGGTATGCTCGTAGCTCAGCGGTTCATCATTCCAGGATTCGAGGTGTTTTAGCAGCAGCGATGAAGTCGGCGGCTGTAGAGAAATCATAGCTTCACCTTGTCGTCAGATTTTTACGCCGACAACATCAGAAACAGAATCTTGTTTTGCCGAAAGAAGATTGGCTCTCCATAGTCAGAGGATGCCCCCCATACGTGCCCTTATTTTTGATTTCGACGGACTCATTGTAGATACGGAAAGTGTTGGTTATCAGACATGGAAGGAACTCTATGAGCAGCATGGTCATGCGTTGGCTGTGGAAACCTATGCGCAGGCTATCGGCACAGAGTTCAATGATCTGTATGATCCGCGTCGCGACCTGGATGCTCTGGTGGGAGAATCCTTGCCTTGGGCTGAGTTAGAAGTTGCTAGGATAGAGCGGGAACGTGAACTGCGCACCACGCTGCGTACCCTCCCTGGTGTGATTGACCGTCTGACCGAGGCGCGTGAATTGGGCATCACCTGCGCTGTTGCGAGCAGCAGCCCTCTTTCCTGGGTGGGGACTTGGATAGAGCAGTTAGAATTAGGGGATCATTTTCATCACCTGACCACGGTGGATGATACCGGGAAGGTTAAGCCTGATCCAAGCTTGTTCCTGCATGCGGCGGCAAGAATGGGCGTGCTACCTCAGGAGGTTCTAGTTTTTGAGGATTCCCTCAATGGGCTGCGGGCAGCCGTGTCAGCAGAGATGCGTTGCATCGTGGTGCCTGGTCCGATGACGCAGCATCTGGATTTCGAGGGGGCTTTGCAGCGTGTGGGTTCTCTAGCGGATGTTTCTTTGCAGCATCTGATTCAATAATTAGCTCAACATTCTTTTGGTTATTCCATGGTTATGAACCCCGCTCTGCCACTCGCTGAACATTATTCACGTTTTCGCGATTCTGTTTTTTTAGGGTTGGAGGAAATAACGCTGCTGGGTTTTGCCCAGCCGATGAATGAGCTGGATTTGCAGAGCTTGTGGTTCGGCGGATCTTTCGGCAGTGAGTTCACCAGTGTGGATGGTCAAAAGGTGCGTATTTTGGATTTTGGAATCTGGAACTCGAGCGCCGGACCCGACTTCACAGGGTGTGCCGTGGAGATCGCTGGGGAGTGTTTGCGTGGAGACATTGAACTGGACCCAGATGCACGCGACTGGGAACGTCATGCTCATGGGGCCAATGCGGATTACACTCGGGTCGTATTGCACCTGTTTTTGGAGGCACCGGAGGATCGGTTTTACACGCGTAACAGTGAGCATCGCCAGATCTCCCAGGTCCGCCTTAGTCCCGCCATGTTGCCAGATCAGGCCAAGCCAAATCGCAGTTTGGCGGCAGCGCGTTTGGGGCGCTGCCACACGCCCCTGAGCAGCATGGAATCTGGGCGCATTCAATCCATGTTGGAGTCAGCGGCCCAATACCGATTGGAGAAAAAAAGCCTGCGTCTGCATCGGTGTGTGGAAGCGCATGGTCGTGAGCAGGCTATTTTTCAAGCTTTGGCTCAGACCTTAGGTTATCGGAATAACCAACAGCCTTTCAATATGTTGACTCAGAGGTTGCCGCTCAAGACTCTGAAGAAGCTCTCAGTGACTGAGCGCGAGGCGATGCTGTTTGGGGTGAGCGGTTTTCTCGAAAGTGTGCGTTATGAAGACACCCTGCCAGAGACGCGCGTGTATTTGCGGGGACTATGGGAAGACTGGTGGAAAAGGCGAGATTCGGCCCAGCGTTGGTTGCAGCCACAGCAGGCCTTGCGTTGGAAATTAGCTGCGATCCGTCCTGGCAATCATCCCCAGCGCCGCTTGGGAGCTTTGACAGCCATGTTGAATCAGTGGTCACGAATTTCAGGGCCGCTGATGGAGGCAGGTCGCTGGTCTCAAGAAGGTTGGCGTGCCGCATTGACCTCATTGACGCACGAATACTGGTCCTCTCACTACACTTTGTTAGCCGAAAAGTCTGCCAAGCCGCTGGCTTTGATCGGTGAAAGTCGGGTGCAAGAAATGTTGGCCAATGTGGCCTATCCATTACTCATGCCAGAGCGCACGCGCTTGTGGGCCGAGTATTTAGAACTCCCAGCGCTGCTGGATAACCAAAAAGTGCGCCGCGCTGTTCTACGGCTTTTTGGTGATAGTCCACTGGGTGCAGATTATCAAAAGAAGCTGCATCATCACCAAGGTCTGTTGCAGGTGTATGAAGACTTCTGTTTAGAAGACGACTCAGCTTGTGCAGACTGTCCGTTTCCGGAACGTCTTCGTGAGTGGGCGTGAACTGAACCGCTAAATAACGCCAAGCTTATCTAATCAAGCTGTGGGGCAGCTCAGCCAAAGCGTCGTGGTGTTATTTTCTGAGGCAATGCCAATCTGCAAATTCATCTGATGCGCCAGCATCGCAGCGATGGTTAGGCCAAGACCCAGATGATTGCTATTCTTGGAACCATGGAAAGGGCGGAAGACTTCAGAAAGCTTATCCTGGGGTATTTGAGAACCCGTGTTGCTGATAAGGATATCCACACGGCGCTGATCAGCCGGAGTGATCACTCCAGGACCTGCAATTTTCAGCATGGCCCGGCCACCTGCTTTGCTAGCTGCTTCAGCGGCATTTTTGAGCAGCTCAATCAGGATGTCTTTAAACTTCGTCGGATCCACCTGCACGGGGGGCAGGCCTTGCTGCACATCCGCTTCCAGTTGGATGCCGTTTTTGGTGAAGGGTTCCAGCAGAGCACCTTCCACCACACCGAGGTATTCATTCAAGCTGAGAGGTTGGAGCGTGAGCTTGGCGCAACCTCCCGCAGAACGGATTCGTTCACTGAGAGCCGATACTCCCACAGAAGCTTCCCGGATGTGCTGCATGTTTTCCGCAACACCTGGGTCCAAGTCTTCGGTCATCAAAATCAGACTGCTGAAACCCTGAATGACGGCTAGCAGGTTATTCAATTTATGAGTCAGACCGCGCAGCAATTCTTGATGAAATCCGTCGCTGTGCTCATGACCGAGCTGAAGATTAGTAGGGAAAACAAATTGCATGGGGGGAGACAGGTGGGGCAGTTATGCAGCCTCGGACACGTCGGGGCAAACGTATTTTAGGCAACCTTAGACTGCGTTAGCAGATTCGTTTCCTGATTTATCAGATTTGATTCATGACTTAGTTTCATCTTAAAAGCGGACATTGGCTTGCACAGCAGGAGTCAAAGGTAAGGTTTTGAAACCTAAGTTCCGAGAATTTTTTGCATGAAATCTGGTTTATTTTAGAAATTTCCATATTCATTGAATATTTCCAGGATAATAATTATCAGATTTTCTGGAAATTTTTTGCCAAATG
>JAOZVT010000354.1 GCA_025869455.1 Prosthecobacter sp. | reverse complement strand
GGGTAAAAGTTAATCGTCGTTACGTCCACCCATCATCCGCAGCAGGTAATAGAGGAAGTAGGACAGGGTGCTGACAAAAGCCGCCACATAGGTCAGAGCTGCCGCATCCAGCACCTTGCTCATCGCATTGTATTCCTGGCCCATAGCCACAGCACCCGTGCTAGCCAGCACCTTTTTGGCACGAGCAGTGGCATCAAATTCCACCGGCAAAGTCACCAATTGGAAAAGCATCAGCACACCAAAGCCCAAGGCCATGATCGTAATGGCCAACTTATAAGGAATCAGTCCACCAAACATACCAATGAAAGGCACCCACATCACCACCTGACTGGCAATGCCCGTGATTCCCACGGCAGCCATACGCCATTGCAGGGGCGCGTAGAGCTCCTTGTGCTGAATCGCGTGACCACACTCATGGGCAGACACACCCAGAGCCGCCACAGACGTGCCGTAGTAGTTTTTCTCCGAGAGCACCAGACGGCGGTTGGATGGGTCGTAGTGATCCGTCAGTTCCCCTGGCGTCGCCTGGATGGTCACATCGCGGATATTATTGAGGTCCAAAATGCGCTGGGCAATCTGCGCCCCCGTGTAACCACTGGAAGCAGGCACCTTAGAATAGTGATTGTAAGCCGACTTCACTTTCCACGATGCAAAAAGTGAAAGAGCTAAAGTTCCAAAGAACAAGAGTAGCATTGTCATGATGTATTGAATGGGGGTTTGTCGAAAATTACGACGCCACATCTTTACTCGACGCTGAATTTCGCGCTGTTAGAAACAGAAGCCAACTTTGGAAGCGCCAACCGCAAAATCGCCAGTTGCATACCCTCCCGGAAACGTCTCTGAGTGAGGCATGGAGACTCCTGCGCCCGCCTCAACTACTGCCCCCATCGTGTGCCGAGTCACTCCGTGGTACTACCGGCGTATGGCGATGATGGCTGGCATCATGCTCGTGATGGGGCTTTTTTTCCTCTACGACGGCCAGTACGGCTACCACAACGCCAATAAGATAGTCGATAAAATGGACTGGTTCGAAAAGGTCCACCTGAAAAGCTATGACGAAGCTGCGGCCGCAGGAAAACTCGATGAATGGGTCAAAGAATCGAAAGCCAAGGGCCTCCCTGTCGGAAAAGATGATGAACCGCCACGCTGGGTCGCCTACGCCGCCGAAAATGGCTGGCCCGAAAAACCCCACCGCCACACCGACGACGAAATCACCGCCCAATTCTGGTGGGGGGGGACTACACTCCTCGCGAGCTTGATCGTCGCCACCCTCATGCTCCTGAACCGGAACAAAGTCCTCAAAGCAGAGGCGGACCA
>JAOZVT010000353.1 GCA_025869455.1 Prosthecobacter sp. | reverse complement strand
CATTTTTAAAGCAGATCACATACTCCGCTGTGAGTGGCGTAAAGCCTTCAATGGTAAATTCAGGCTTCTTCCCAAAGTACATTTTCAGTGGAAATGTAATGCGCAGCAGCCGCTTCTTGTCACCCTCCGGCTCTATGAATACCGCTGCAATCAGAGGTTGGCCGGTCCCGATGCTTCCGTCCATTCCGGTGAAGCAGACTTTGTCCACGCATGACTTGGCCCATCCCTGCATCGCAAGTGGAACAGTGATGGGTTCAGTGACCGTAGATTTCGGAGGATCGGAAAGAAAAACATCGAAATCTATCTTATCTTGGTCAATACCTTCTCTCGTCTTCAGCGAAACAAGTTTGTTGGCTTCAACAGCCTTGAAGTTGTTCATTGAGAATTTGACGCTGAGCGGGCTGCCATCAGCCTTTATCATTTGGACAGTGAGATCCTTTGCCCTTCGCATCTTTTCAGCAATCTTCAGGTCCACAACGTTTGCAACGCACCCTTCCGCCCGGCAATGATGCATTTTGTGGACAATCTTTTCATCATCGATAATGAGCCTAATACCGTGCACGAGCTGAAGACCTAACGGGGCAAGTACCCGAATATAGTCATTTGATGCATTGGGAGTTGCGACAAGTGCAACAGTCGTCTCCAGTTTTCCTCCCGTCTCTGAAACGCGAGACATCGTGACACATCTCGTTACAGATGATTTAGCACACTGTTTAACCCAGTCGGTCTGAACCGTTTGAATCTCAGCTGCTGCCAACGATGGAGATGCGAAACAAATTAAGACCGCCGACAAAAGTACGGATTTAAACATCACTCCCCCGATGCACACAAAAAACCGGGGGATTCTATACGATGTGTGGAGCCCGTGCCAAGTTGCTCATAAGGCCAGAATCCCTTTATCGATCACGGCTGATACATACGCTCTGATCGCGTAGGGTTGTTTGGAGCAGTAGGAGTAGAGGTCATTTCCCGAAAGAAACTCAGCTCTGGCTGCGGAAGAAAGTACACAAACAGTAAAACCGGCAGCCGCATCACGCCCCCGCAAAAAGCGCCCAAAGGCGCTCATGTTAATCGAGAGCGACGGCAAGGACAAACGGCCAAAGAGAACCTGGCGCTCTATCCTCGTCACCCTTGCTGGACACGGTGACTGTCCTGACCCGATCGTTTCCGATCGGCCAGCCTATGACGGGTAAATACTCTTGGGCCGCTTCCCGACTTCGGACTTCCCCGTGCGGTGTAGCCGCGTGGGCGGAGGGCCCAACTATGCGCACGGACGAATTCGAGCTGACAAGCACTTCCAATTCGAATCGTGCATCGA